>NZ_DASWTD010000127.1:0-7926 GCF_036402335.1 Sphingopyxis sp.
AGAAGCTGGCGGCGTAGCTTTTGAGATCGGCGGTCGCCGGCGGCGCGATCGCGCAATCGGCCGTCCCTTCGGCGGCCACGGCGGGCGTGGCCAGCAACATTGTCCCTGCAACCAGTGCCGCCCGCATCATGCCGCCCCCAAAAAAAGAACCCGGCGAATTGCTCCGCCGGGCTCCTGTTTCGTTCCTGTCCGTCCGCTTAGTCGCGGCTGCCCAGAAGGTTGAGCAGGAAGGTGAACATGTTGACGAAGTCGAGGTAGAGCGTCAGCGCGCCCATCACCACCGACTTGCCGACAAAGTCGGTCCCGCGGACATAGAAATACATGCTCTTGATCTTCTGCGTGTCATAGGCGGTGAGGCCCGCGAACAGCAGCACGCCGATCACGCTGATCGCAAGGCTGAGCGCAGTCGATTGCACGAACAGATTGATCAGCATCGCGACGAGGATGCCGACGACACCCATGATCAGGAAGGTGCCGAAGCCCGACAAATCCTTCTTGGTCGTGTAGCCATAGAGGCTGAGGCCGAGGAAGGCCGCCGCGGTCGCGAAGAAGGTCGTTGCGATCGACGTCGTGGTAAAGGCTAGGAAGATCGTCGACATCGACAGACCCATCACCGCGGCATAGACCCAGAACAGCGCCTGTGCAGCGCCGGTCGAGAGCTTGTTGATGCCGAAGCTCAGCACCAGCACGAAAGCCAGCGGCGCCAGCGCCACCACCCACATCAGCGGGCTGCCGATTAGCGAGGCGGTGAAGCCGCTGTTATATGCCAGCATCGCGACGATGCCGGTCAGCAGCACGCCCGAGCCCATATAGTTGTAAACCGACAGCATGTACGACCGCAGGCCGGCATCGACGGCCTGGTCCATTGCGTTCGCGCCGGCACCAAAACCGGAAGCCGCCATATTGGGGTCGTTCCAATTCGCCATTTTTCATCTCCATAACCGGCCAGCCCATACCGGCCGTACGCAGCAATATCGGGGGTTTCCCTTCCTGTTTCAAGCGAAACCGGACGGGAGCAGTTTTATTGCCTCCGCCGCGGTTAAGGGTCGCGGCCCGGAACATCGCCGCTTATGCTGTCGCCATGTCCACACACCGCCTGTTCGTCGCGCTGCGCCCGCCGCGCCCGATCCGCGAAATGTTGATCGCCGCCATGCACGGAATTTCGGGCGCGCGATGGCAAAATGACGAGCAGTTGCACCTGACGCTGCGGTTCATCGGCGAGGTCGATCATCACGGGGCCGAGGATATCGCGGCCGCGCTGGGCGCGCTTTATGCGCCAACGGTTACGGCGCGGATCTCCGGGGCCGGCTTGTTCGAACGGCAGGGCCGGCCGCATATGATCTGGGCCGGGGTCGAACCGCATGAACCGCTCGCGGCGCTGCACCGCAAGGTCGATCAGCGCCTCGCGCGCGTCGGCATCGCACCCGAGACGCGCGCCTTTGTACCGCACATCACGCTCGCACGGCTGAACCGCGGATCGGGGCCGGTCGCACCTTTTCTTTCGCTGAACAGCGATCTTGCAAGCCCGGCGTTCGAATTGGGGCATGTCACGCTGTATGAAAGCGAGCTCGGCCACGGCGGCTCGCGTTATCATCCCGTTGCGCGCTATCCGCTGGAGGGCGCAAATTCGGCGACGAGCGCCGACGCGACCGCATCGACATCGTCCCAGGTCGCAGCAAAGCCGTCGTCTTCGCCATAATAGGGGTCGGCCACGCCCTCGCCCCCGCGTCCCGGCAGCAGGTCGAGCATCAGCCGGAGTTCGGCCGTCGCGTCGGCGGGGCGCAGCGCGCGCGCGTCGCGCAAATTGGCGGCGTCGGCGGCGAGGATCAGGTCGAAATCGTAGAAGTCGGCGCGGCGAAGCTGGCGACCGCGCAGCGCCGAGATATCGACGCCGCGGCGCCGCGCCTCGGCCTGCGCACGCCGGTCGGGCGGATGGCCGACATGCCAGTCGCCGGTGCCGGCCGAATCGAGCGTGGCGTCGATGCCCGCGCGGGCAAAAGCGGCGCGCGCGGCACCCTCGGCAAGCGGGGAGCGGCAGATATTGCCGAGGCAAAGGAAAAGGATTGCGGGTTTCGCCATGGTGCTGTCGTTGCGCATGTCGCCTCCTTCGCACAAAGTTGAACCGACTTTCAACTTGCGCCTTTTCCCGGCTCTGCTAGCCATGAGCCACAACAGATAATGGGTCAGGGAGAGGGTTGCCAGATGGCCGATACCGCCAGCGAGAATGTCATGCCCGGCACGCCGGTTTCCGCGGAACCGAAAGCCACCGGCTATAGCTGGTACGTCCTCTCGGTGCTGGTGGTCGTCTATATTCTCAATTTCATCGACCGGCAGATCGTGAGCATTCTTGCCGTCGATATCAAGGCCGATCTCGGGCTGACCGATGCCGACATGGGGTTCCTCGGGGGTGCGGCCTTCGCGGTCTTTTATGCGCTGTTCGGTATCCCGCTCGGGCGGCTCGCCGATAACTGGAGCCGGGTCAGGCTGCTGTCGATCGGGCTCGCCTTATGGTCGACGATGACCGCGCTGTCGGGCTTTGCGTATAACCAGCTCTCGCTGTCGCTGGCGCGCATGGGCGTCGGCGTCGGCGAGGCGACCGCGAGCCCGACCGCCTATTCTTTGATCTCCGACTATTTCCCGAAACGGCAAAAGGCGACCGCGCTCGCCATCTATTCGTCGGGGCTTTATCTCGGCGGCGGCGTCTCGCTGTTCATCGGCGCGCTGATCGTCGAGACGTGGAACAACGCCTATCCGGCGGGTGGCCCGATGGGGCTGGCCGGTTGGCACGCGGCCTTTCTCGCAGTCGGCATTCCGGGCCTGATCGTCGCGCTTTGGGTCGCGACGCTGCGCGAGCCGGTGCGCGGGGCGATGGACGGCGTCGCGACCGCCGGGTCGCCGACACCGTTCCGTCAGTTCGGCAAGGACCTGTCGATGATCGTCCCCCCGCTGACGCTGATCGGCGCGGCGCAGCGGGGCGCAACAGCGCTCGCGATCAACATCGGCTTCGCGGCGGCGATCGCCGCCTTCGCCTGGTGGATGATCAGCCTGACGGGCAATGTGCCGCAATGGTCGGCGGTCGGCCTCGGCTATTATGCCGTCTTCTCGTGGGCGTGTACGCTCCGCGCGCACGATCCCGCGACCTTTCGCCTGATCTGGGGGACGCCGGCGTTCATCTGCACGACGCTGGGTTACGGCCTCGTCAGCCTCGCCGCCTATGCGCTGGGCTTCTGGTCGGCGCCCTATGCCGAAACCGTGCTGGGACTGCCCAAGCAGGAACTGGCGCTGATCCTCGGCGCAAACGGCGCGCTCGCCGGCTTTGTCGGGGTCATCGCCGGCGGCTGGATGGCCGATTATCTGCGGAAGCGGAATCCGGCTGGCCGCATCCTGATGATCATCTTCGGCGTCGTCGCACCGATCATTCCGATCTGGATCGGCTATACGACCGAGAATGCGACGCTGTTCTACATAATGAACTTCCTTGCCGGCATGCTCGGCGCCGCGGCGCTCGGAGCGGCCGCCGCGACAACGCAGGATCTGGTGCTGCCGCGGATGCGCGGAACGGCAACCGCGGCCTTCTTTCTTGGCACGACGCTGGTCGGGCTGTCGTTCGGTCCCTATATGGTCGGGCAGATTTCGGATCTGGCCGGCACGATCGTGAACGGCAAGCCGGTGGGCGATTTGCGCACCGGCATATTGTCGCTGATCGGGGTCGCACCGGTTGCGCTTGGCCTGCTGCTTTACGCTTATCGCGCCGTCCCGCGGGCGGAGGCGACGATCGCGGAGCGCGCGGCCGCGGCGGAAGAAGGCCGCTGACCCGTCGCGCCATCCCCGCGAAGGCGGGAATGGCGGAACCGAAGTCGGACGCCGATTTTCAGCCCGCGGGCGGGGTTACGATCACGCCGCAGGCGATGCGATCGCCGCTGTTGCCGCTGGGATCGGTCTTATAGTCGTCGGGCTTGGCATGGATGACAAAGGCCGCGCCGTCAGCATCGAGCAGCGCACCGTCACCCGACAGACGCGTGCCGACGATCTGCAGCGTCGCGCGGCCGATCGTATCGGGCTCGATCACCAGGTTGGGCATATCGCCATGATGCGCGCCCAGCGGATTGTCGCGGCCGTGCTGGGCATTGGTCGGGTTCCAGTGCGGGCCGGCGGTCGTATATTTGGGCGCGTCGCAGCGGCCGACCGCGTGGACGTGCATGCCATAGGTGCCCGCGCCGAAACCGCGCGCCACAAGCTCGAGCCGCAGCCCGCTGCCGTCCTTGAAGATGTCGACCCGGCCGCGGTCAGCGCCGCGCGCGTCGGTCAGCTCGGCATAGGCGTCGGGGACCGGAAGCTTGGTCGCGGGATCCTTCTTGCCCATGCCCGCGCAGCCGGCGAGCGCGAGCGCGCCGATCAGGACGAGGCCCCCGGTCATGGCCTGTGTGCGGTGCGAACCCATCGTCATCATGCTGCTCCCTGTGATCAAGATCGGAATCAAAACGTCAGATCGGCGCGTTTCGATCCCCTCGCCGCGACGATGGCGCGTTTCGCCGCAACTTCCAAGGGGATAAGTCAGCTTTGGAGCGGTGAGCGGGAACCGGCTCATCCTCCTTCTTCAACCCGAACCCGATCCGCGACCCATCGTCACGCGGAAAGATGCGCCGGGCATGGGCGTGCTTCGGACCGCACCGGCGCCGATATGCCTCTTTGCACCCGCAGCCATCGGCGCCGGCAAATGATTGTTAGGAAAGATCGAATATTTTGGCGGCGGCCGTGCGAATTGGAGCAAGGCGAACTGCATGGGACAGAAACTGGTTGCCAACCGCCTGAAACTGGTCGCCGCACCCTTGCTGGCGGTTCTGCTTTCGGGACTCACGTTCGCTGACCCGTGCGGCGGCCAATGGACGCCGTTCGCAATCGAAGATATCCGAAAGGCCGATGCGGTATTTGGCGGCACGCTTGTCCGGTATGAAGCCATAACACCCAAAAGCCGGCTGGCGACGGAGCGATATGGGCTGCTGACCGTCCGGATAACCGACCGGATCAAGGGCGCACCGCCCGGCGAGATCATCTTATACTGGAAAAATTCGCCCCGCGGCGCGCCGGCGACGCTGGCAAGGCGCGAGCCTATCCTGGTCGCCGCAATCGCGCCCGGGACGCGGTCGGTCACCGGCAAAGCCGTTATGCCCGAGACATGGTCGATATTGCAGAAGCACTGCTCGGCGCCCTTCATTCTCCATTATTCGGCACCGAACGCGGCGAACATCCGCGCAATATTGAACGGCGAAAGGGCCCGGCCGCGCGACTATTTCCGTACCGGGGCGATGGACCGCAACCTAAGGGCGGAGATTGCTGCCGAAAAGGCCATGCTGGAGCAAAGGCGGCGTGTCCAGGAAGAGGCCCGGGCGGCAGAGCAGGAAACGGCGCGCCGCGACCGGTGGATACGCGCGGGTTTGGCGTTTGCAGGCCTGGCAGCGCTGATCGGGCTGGCGATTGTGCCGATAAGGCGCCGATAAGGAGGCCATCGCCCGGCCCGGCGAGCGTCTTGCCGGGGAGCCCCACGCCCGCGAGCGCACGAAAAAAGGGCCGCGAATTGCTTCGCGGCCCCATGTTCCTGCCTGACGGCCCTGATCAGAGATCAGAAGACGCGGGCATATTGTTCGTTGCCGACGAAGCCCAGCTTGCCAACGCCGCTGCGCTTGATCACCGCCATCACATTGTCGACGACGAGATAACGCGCATAGGGGTCGGGCTGGACCTGCAATTCGGGTTCGACCGGCATCGCCTTGGTCTGTTCCAGATATTGCGCCAGCTGAGCAAGATCGACCGGCGTCCCGTTCCAGGTGATCGTCCCCGCGGGGTCGATCATCACCTTGTTCTTTTCGGGGTCGACATTGCTCTGGCTGTCGGTCGGAACCGGCAGATCGATCTTCACCGCGTGGGTCTGGACCGGGATGGTAATGATGAACATGATGAGGAGCACGAGCATGACGTCGATAAGCGGCGTCGTGTTCATGTCCATCATCGGTTCGTTTTCGTCCCGATCTCCAACGGCCATGGACATAGGATTATTCCTTCATTCCTGAGCGGAGCGCCTTAGAGGCGACCCAGCGTGCCCGAGCCAGGAGCCGGTTCCGAAATGAACCCGATCTTCTGGAAGCCGGCATATTGCATCGTGTAGATCACCCCGCCGATGCACTGGTACGGCGTGTTGACGTCGCCACGGATGTGCACTTCGGGGAAATTGTCTTCGGTGATGTTCTGCGGACCACCGATGTCTTCGAGCAGCTGTTCGAGCTTCGCCTGACCGCGTTCGAGCAGCTGTCGCGAATCGACGGGCGTCTGGCCCCAATAAACTTCGCAAGCGGTACTTTCGGGATTGGGTTCGCCATCGCCGTCAGTATCGGCCGAACGGATCGACAGCAGCACATTTTCGGGCTTCGTCGTCGTCGGTTCGAAAACCACGCTGGGCAGCTTTAGGTTCACCGTCTGCACCACCACGGGAACCGTGATGAGGAAGATGATGAGCAGCACCAGCATGATGTCCACGAGCGGAGTCGTGTTGATTTCGGACATTGGGGCGTCTTCGCCCTTGTCCCCTACACTCATCGCCATAGGATTAGCATCCTGTCACAAAATTACTGTCATGGACTTCGGGTCGACGTGCCATCGGCCTGGCGACCCGGGTCCAGCGGACCCCGCCTTTCGCAATGCGCGAAAAGCGGGGATCCAGGAGACCAATCAGGCCTTCTTCGGCGCTGCAGCCGGAGCAGCCTTTGCCGGAGCAGCCAGCGACGCCGGCTTCACCTGGCCGTTCGACATGATCGAACCGAGAACGTCGTTCGAGAAGGTCGACAGGCGGCGAGCGATCGCCTTGTTGCGGCTCTGGAGCCAGTTGAATGCGAGCACCGCGGGAACCGCCACGATCAGACCGATGGCGGTCATGATCAGAGCTTCACCGACCGGACCGGCGACGGTGTCGATCGAGGCCTGGCCCGATGCACCGATCTTCACGAGAGCGCGAAGAATACCGATAACGGTACCGAACAGACCGACGAACGGTGCGGTCGAACCCACGGTCGCGAGGAAGGCGAGGCCGCCGTTGAGCTTCGAGTTGATGTGGTTCTGCGAACGCTCGAGCGTGCCGTGCATCCAGTCGTGGGCTTCGACCGGATCGGTCAGCTTGTTATGCTCTTCGTTGGCGCGCAGGCCGTCTTCGACGACCTGACGATAGGCGCTGTTCTTTTCGAGCTTCGAAGCACCGTCGGCGAGCGTCGCGGCGCGCCAGAAGTTGGCGTCGACGGCCTTACCCTGGTTGATCACCTTGTTCTGTTCGAACAGCTTGGTGAACAGGATGTAGAGCGTGCCGATGAACATGATCAGCAGGACGAGGAAGGTAACCTGCGAGACGATGCCGCCTTCGCACAGTGCGGGAACGAGACCGTAAGGGTTCGTGCCTTCTTCCTTCACGCACATCGATGCGGGCATCAGGCTGAGGCCTGCGTCGTGAGCGGCAGCCGGCGCCGCAGCGGCGGCATTTGCGATCAGATTAAACATAATAGGAAATTCCCTCTCAAAGAATATCGGTAAAATCGAAAACAGATGTCCTGCGCCGGATCAGCGCGGAATCTGCCAACGGATACGATTGCTGTAGCTTCCGCCCGTGGGGTTGCCCGCGCGGTCCTTGCCCGGATTGAAACGGCCGCGGCGCGTGATGAGCTTGCAGGTTTCGGCATCAAGGTCGGCATGGCCGCTCGAGGACGTGACGTCGCACGACGTGATACGGCCATCGGCGCCATAGGTGACGCGGAAACCGGTCGTTCCTTCACGCTCTTCGCGCATGGCACGGGCCGGATAGTCGTCGTTCGTCGCCCAACGGCCCGGGTTGCCCTTAGGCGTACCGGCGGCGCTGAGGTCCGGCGTCGGCGGCGGCGCGGGCGGAGC
>NZ_DASWTD010000128.1:0-1700 GCF_036402335.1 Sphingopyxis sp.
ACCGAGGCCGCGCTGCTCGACAACCGGACGCACTTCGATCGCGAGAGTTTCGACCTGACGCTCTGGGGCGGGATCGTCAGCAAGCCGCGCGCGCTGGGCAAGGTGATGGCCGAAGCGTCGTATTTCGGCCTCAACGAGCGCGATTCACCGGGACGCCCCACGCGCAACCGCAACCTCCATACGATCAGCGCGCGGATCATCCGCGATCCGGCGCCGCGCAGGCTCGATTTCGAGGCCGAGGCTATCTACCAATTGGGCAGCATCCGCGCCGACCTGTCGGCGGCCGCGCGCGAGCTCGACGTCTCGGCGTGGTTCGCGCATGTCGATATCGGGTACAGCTTTGCCGGCGGGTGGAAGCCGCGCCTCTCGCTCGAATATGACTATGCGAGCGGCGACGGGCGCGGCCGCAACTTTGGCCGATTCGACACGCTGTTCGGCATGCGTCGTGCTGACCTTGGTCCCGCGGGCATCTATGCCGCCCTCGGCCGCACCAATATCAGCACACCCGGCCTGCGGGTCGAGGTTGCCCCAAGCAAGCGCCTCGACGCCTTCACGGTCTATCGCCCGCTCTGGTTAGCATCGAAGACCGACAGCTTCTCCACCACGGGCGTGCGCGATCCGAACGGGCGATCGGGAAGCTTTGCGGGGCAGCAACTGGAGGGGCGCGTCCGCTACTGGCTTGTCGACCAGCGCCTTCGCGCCGAGCTCAACGCCGTCTGGCTGATCAAGGGGCGATTCCTGCGCGATGCGCCCAACGCCCCGGCGACGGGCGACACACACTATGTGTCGCTGGCACTGACGACGAATTTCTGAACGGGTTGTCGGGGGAAAATGGTGCTGCCGGTGAGGATTGAACTCACGACCTCAGCCTTACCAAGGATGCGCTCTACCACTGAGCTACGGCAGCATATTCCATTTTCGGGAACAGGAGCGGGCCTATGGCGAATGCACGGGCGTTCGTCAAGGCGTGCTTGCCGCGTTCGGCGCGATCTGCTTGGGAAAGGCGATGAGCAAGCGAGAGGATGAGCGCGCGAAGCGGCTGGCCGAGGCGCTTCGACAAAATTTGCGGCGCAGGAAAGCGCAGGCGCGCGGCGAGGAAGCGCGCCCCGAAGCTGAAAAGGAAAAGGGCGAATCCAACCATTGAAGATGTCATCCCCGCGAAAGCGGGGATCCAGACGATGCCAGTTCCGGCGCGGATGACCCTGGATTCCCGCTTTCGCGGGAATGACACCGCACGGTTATAGCGGCGCGCACTGCGCTTCAAGCCAGGCCCCGTCCGCGCCCTGCAGTTGCGGGCCGACGATCTCGCGTACCTTTGCGTGATAGGTATCGACCCACTGCCGTTCGGCGTCGGACAGCATCGAAACATCGATCAGCCGGCGCTCGATCGGCGCAAACGTCAGTGTCTCGAATCCGAGCACGGGCTTTTCGGCGCCGGGCACGTCGCGCTCGACCACGAGCACCAGATTTTCGATACGGATGCCCCAGGCGTCGGTCTTGTAATAGCCTGGCTCGTTGGACAGGATCATGCCCGCGCGCAGCGGCTCGTCGGTGCCTGCCTGCCCGCCTGCGGACATGGCAATACGCTGCGGCCCCTCATGCACCGACAGGAAGCTGCCGACGCCGTGGCCGGTGCCGTGCGCATAGTCGAGCCCGGCTTCCCAGAGATATTGCCGCGCCAGCGTGTCGAGCTGGCCGCC
>NZ_DASWTD010000129.1:0-31127 GCF_036402335.1 Sphingopyxis sp.
CGGCGGCGTCGGCGACCCGGAAACCCATGCCGCAGGCCGAAGCGCCGTGGAGGCGGCGAAACTCGGCCGCCGGTCCCGCCTCGAGCGAGTTGATCACGAACGCGGCGCGGCCCTGGCGAAACAGCGTTCCGCCTTGCCGCCGGGCGGCGGCGGTAAAGCCGAGCGCAATGAGCTGCTTCGCCATCGGCACGGGGTCGGGCGAGGTGAATTCGCAGAAGGCGAAACCGTCGAGACCCATTGGATTGTCGGCAATCATTGTCGGTCTCCCAGATGAGGCATGAGGGCGGCCACGAACGGGCCGATCACGGCTTCGTCGAGACCGGCGAGATTGATGCGGCCGTTGCCGGCCATGTAGATGCCGTGTTTCACGCGCAGGTCGCGCACGGCTTCGCCGTCGATCGGCAGCATCGCGAACATTCCCTGCTGGCAGGCGATCGGCGCGAGCAGCGGATGCTCCGCGCCGAGCAGCCTCCGTATCGCCGCGATCCGCTGACGCATCGCCGTCAGTTCGCGCTGCCATTCGCCCCGAAGCGCGGGGTCCTCGAGGATCAGCCGGACCGCGGCAGCGCCATGGTCGGGGGGCATCGACCAGTTGACGCGCGCGAGCGCGTAAAGATTGGAGCGCACCGTGTCCGCCATCGCCGGCGAGGCCGCCTGCACCCACAGCGCGCCGACGCGTTCGCGGTAAAGGCCGAAATTCTTGTCGCAACTGTAGGCGACAAGCGCTTCGGGAACACGGCCGGCGAGTGTCCGCAGCCCCTCCGCGTCCGCGTCCAGCCCGCTGCCGAGGCCATGATAGGCAAGGTCGATGAACGGGAGAACGCCGGTATTGGCGCAATGGTCGGCGATCCGGACCCACTGCGCGTGGCTGAACGAGATGCCGGTGGGATTATGACAGCATCCGTGGAGAAGAAGCACATCGCCCGCTTTCGCCGCGGCGAGATCGTGCATCATCGCCTCGAAATCGAGATCCGATCGCGCGCGATCGAAGAAGCGGTGGGGAGCCGGTGTCAGACCGGCGGCCTTCAGCACCGGCACGTGATTGGCCCAGGTGGGATCACCGATCCAGATTCGCCGCCCCGGCGCCCCGCGCGCCAGAAGCTCGGCCCCCAGCCGCAATGCGCCCGTACCACCGGGGGTCTGGAGACCGACGAACGCCTCACCCGATGGCTCTCCGAAGAGCAATTCGGCAAGCAGCGCGGTAAAGCGTGCGTCGCCTTCAGGTCCGAGATAGGACTTGCTCCGCTGGTTTGCCGCGAGCAGATGTTCCGCGGTCTTGACCGCCGAGAAAATTGGCGTGTGCCCCTCGGCGTCGCGATAGACACCGACACCGAGATCGAGCTTGCCGGGACGTTCGTCGCGCGCGTGCATCCCTATCAGCGCGAGAAGTGCATCCGGAGCCTCGGGCGAAAGCGCGGCGAAGGCGGACGCGTCGGGCGGGACGGCGGTGCGGTCCGCGGTCGTTAGGGTTGTCATGAAAGTCCTCGTCGAAATTGCTTTTGGCACGTCCAGATATTTCATCGGAGCGCAAAAAATCATTTCAATCTTCGAGTGATTACTGCATATTGTGAATTATACGTTTCACCAGTGAGGCGGATGTGAAAGATATTCAAATCGACGCAATCGACCGGCGAATCCTGCAGGAGCTCCAGGGCGACGCTTTGCTCAGCCATGCCGAACTCGGCGAACGCGTCGGAAGTTCGGGACCCTCGTGCTGGCGCCGCGTGAAAGCGCTGGAAGCTGCGGGCGTCCTGGGACCGGCGGTGCGCCTCCTCGACGCATCGAAGGTGAACTGCGGTGTCAACGTGCTCTGCAACGTCCGGCTCAAGGATCATGCCGCCGAGAGCACTGCCGATTTCGAGGCATTCGTCCTCGATCGACCCGAGATCATGGACTGCTATTCGATGTCGGGGGACTGGGATTATCTCGTGAGGGTGGTCGCGGCCGACGTCGCCGATTACGAGCGCTTCCTGATGCGCACCCTGCTCGCGCATCGCTGCGTCGCGACCGCGTCGTCGCATTTCGCGCTCTCGCAGACGAAATACCGGACCCAGTTGCCGATCTGATCGCGCCACGCCGGTCATCGGCTCGCCCGGCCCCGGCCCGGCCGCGCGAGCCATAGCGCGCTGGCGCCGGCGAGCACGACGCAGGGGGTCGCGGCGAGCAGCACGCGTGCCGGCGCGAGACCGGTCGCCAGAAGATGGCCCGCGAGCAGCGGACCCGCGATCGCGCCCATGCGCCCGACCGCCACCGCCGCGCCCACGCCGGTCGAGCGCGACAGTGTCGGATAGATCGAGGGCGCGAGGCCGTAGAGGATCGTCTGGCCCCCGATCGCGAAGAAGCCGACGACGATCCCCGCGGCGATGGTCGCGGCGAGACCGTCGATGACACCCAGCGCCCACAGCGAAACCGCGATCGCGACATAGGTGACAAAAATCGTCCACCTGAGATAGCCCCGGTCAGAGAGCGCGGTGAGGACGATGCATCCGGCCGCCGCTGCCGCATTTTCGAAAGCGGAGATAAGACCGGCCTCCTGCGGGGTAAATCCCTTCGCCACCATCAGCGTCGGAAGCCAGTTGTTCAGCAGATAGACGATCACTTGCGTGAAGGCATAGCTGATCCAGAGCAGCAGCGTGGCCGCGAGCCGCCCGCCGCCGAACAGCGCCGCGCGCGCGCCATCGGTCGCCCCCGCGGCGTCGCCCGCGGACCGCGCCGCGTGAAACTCCTCGGACTCGGGAAGAAACACGTAAAGCAGCGGGACGAGCAGAATCGGCAGCGCGCCGCCGATCAGGAAGATGGCACGCCAGTCCATGATCGTCTGCGACGCGACGAACAGGGCGAGAAGCGTTCCTCCAACCGGCGTTCCGCTGAACATCAACCCGACCGCGGTCGAACGGCGCGCGGCGGGCGCCGCTTCGGCCGCGATCGCGATGAGATTGGGAAAGGCGGCGCCGATGCCCAGGCCGCAGAAGAGGCGCACGAGAATGAAACTCGTCGCGTCATAGGCAAGCATCGTGGCAAGCGAGAAGATGCCGAGCCAGGTGAAGGACAGGACGAGCACGCGCTTGCGTCCCCATCGGTCGCCCGACCGGCCGCCGATCGCGGCTCCCGCCATCAAGCCGACGATCGCGGCGCTCAGAATGTAGGAGATCGGCCCCGCCGAGAATCCCATCTCTTCGGCGACCATCGGCGCGGCAAGCCCCATCGAGACGATGTCCGCGCCTTCGAGCGCTGCGGCAAAAAAGCATAGCAGGAATGTCCGCTGGCTACCCGACAATTTCATTTCACGCTCCTGCACGGGTGCCGACACCCCGATCCTGGCCGGTCGCGCGGCCGTCCGGACTGCGAACGACGAAGAAAGGGGCGTCGTCCGCAAACCCTCAACCGGTCTACGCACGGCACCGCCCAACCCGCAGGAGATGCGGGAAATTCTCCGCTGAACGTAGAAGCCAAGGAATGCGGTTGCCGAGGGGAGAGACGATTTGAGACGAATGTATATGGCGAGTCTGCCTTTGGCTGCGCTGCTGGCCGCAGCGACGGCAAAGGCTGCGCCGGTGCTCGACATCGACGCGACGCCGAGTGCGATCGATCCGGCGACGGGCACCGGGACGCTCGCAGTCGAGATGTCGATTCCGGCGGTCGACCTGCCCGTGGGCGGCAAGATCGCCGAACTCGGGCTCGGCATGCCCGGCCAGGCGCGCATGCACCGGGTGAGCGATCTCGGGGCGACCGATAGCGCCGGCGCGATCCCCCTCCAGCAGAAGCCGGGCATGCGAAGCGAATGGCTCGCCGGGCGGGCCGTCAGCGGTCCGGTGAAGCTTCGCTACACGCTTCATCTCGAAAATATCGCGATGCTGCAGGGCGGGCCGCCGACGGCGGTGCGGATCGACGGAAGGGCCTTTTCGGGCATCGGAAGCGTGCTTTTCGCCGAGCCCGCGCTCGCCGGAGCGGTCGAGATAAGGGTGCGCTGGCACCTCCAGCATATGCCCCGCGGGGCCGAGGCGGTCACGAGCTTCGGCGACGGCGATATCACCCTTCCCGCAGGCCCGGCCGACCGGCTCGGCCGCGCCGTCTATATGGTCGGGCCGGTGTGGCGCGAACCCGCGAAGGGCGACATTGGCGGCTTCTCGTCGGTGTGGGCCGACGACCCGGGTTTCGATCCGCGCCCGGTGATGCGCTGGACCGCGACATTGCATGGCTGGATGAGCCGCTTCTTCGGCGACGAGACTGCCCCGCCCTACCGCGTTTTCATGCGCTACAACCCGATGAACGCCGGGGGCGGCGCCGCCTTGTACAATTCCTTCCTCATCACCTACGGCAAGGGGGTCACCGGCGGAAGTCTCAGGAATATTCTCGGTCACGAGATGACGCACACCTGGACCGCCAACGGCCTCGGCAAATGGTATGACGAAGGCAATGCCGTCTACTACCAGGCACTGCTACCCTGGCGGGCGGGGCTGCTCAGCGCCGACGAATATCTCGCCGATGTCAACGAGACCGCGAGCCGCTATTATACCAATCTCCTGCGCACGACGCCCGAGGAGGAGGCCGTGCGCCGCTTCTGGGAAGACACGCGCGTTCGCGTGCTGCCCTATGATCGTGGCGCCATGTATTTCGCGGCGCTCAACGGCATGATCCGGCGGGCATCGGGCGGTCAGCGGTCGGTCGACGACCTCGTTCTCGCGCTCGTGCGCCGCGCGAGGGACAATGAGCCGATCACTGAAGCCCTGTGGCTCGACATGCTCCGCGGCGCAGCGGGTGAGCCCGCGGTCGCGCTCCACAAGGCCATGCTGGCCGGCGAGCTGGTGATACCCCGGTCGGACGATTTCGGCCCCTGCTTCCGCCGAACGACGAAGATGATCCGGCGCTTCGACGTCGGCTTCGACTTCGCCTCGCTCATCGGGTCGGACAAGGTCGTCCGCGGCCTCAAGCCGGGCTCGGAGGCCGAGAAGGCCGGCGTGCGCGAGGGGGACCGGATCAGCTACGGCATCGCGCTCGACGCGCTCCAGGGCGACGCCAGCCGGCCGTTCACCGTCGAGGTGACGCGCAGCGGCAGGAGCTTCCCGATCACCTATCTGCCACGCGGCGAAGCCGTCGAGGCATATCAATGGGAACGCGATCCGGCGGTTCCCGAGACCATGTGCCACTCCTGGTGAGGATTATCCGATGAACATCTCTAACTCCCTTCGGCGCACGCCGCTGGCCGGTACCGTGATCGCGGCCCTGCTCGCCGCCGCACCGCTTTGCGCGCAAGCACCCGCCGGCCCTTCGAAGAACCCCGACGATTTTCTCGCCGAGCCGCCCAAGCCGCCGTCGATCAAGGGCGACTTCACCCTCGTCGCGATCGGCGACATGCTCTACTCGCACCCGATGGCGCATTCCGCCGACCCGAAGCTCCAGGAGGTGATCACCAAGGTCCGCGACGCCGATTTCGCCGTCAGCAACCAGGAAGGGGTCTTCATCGATCTCGAAACTTTTGACGGCACCGGCTACGGCCTCGGCCAGCTCTGGGGCGAGGGAAGGCTCGCGAACGACATGAAGGCGATGGGTCTCGATCTCGTCTCGGTCGCGAACAATCACTCGACCGATTTCGGCTCCGAAGGCCTGCTCCAGTCCATGCGGTTGCTCGATGCGGCGGGCATCGGGCACGCGGGCGGCGGACGTAGTCTCGCCGAGGCGCGCCGAGCGGGCTTCGTCGACACGCCGAACGGCCGGATCGCGATGGTCGCCACGGCGTCGACGGTGAAGGAAAATGCGCGCGCCAACGACGCCTTCGGCGGCCTTAACGCGCGCGCGGGGATCAGCACGCTGCGCCTCCGCAAGGTGAACATCGTTTCGCCTTCCCAGTTCGCCGCCATCCGCAAGCTCGCGAGCGATCGCGCCTCGCCGCGCGAGCCCGCACCCGCCGCGACGGCGAAGGAGATCGAGTTCGGCAAGGAAATCTACCGCGCCGGTTCGGGCGATCCCGTCATCTATGAGATGGATCTCTTCGATCATGCCGACCTGCTGAAGTCGGTCCGCGCAGCGAAGGCGGCCTCGGACCTTACCATCTTCACCATCCACGCCCACGAGAGCCCCACGGGCCTCGACGACGACACACCGGCCCCGCCCAATTTCCTGAAGACCCTCTTTCACGACGTCGTCGACGCGGGCGCGGACGTCGTCGTCGGCGGTGGTCCGCATTCGCTACGCGGCATCGAGATATACAAGGGGCGTCCGATCTTCCACGGCATCGGTGTTTTCTTCATCCGCGGCGAGATCAAGGCGACCCAGGAAGCCGCTTTCCGCGTCTTTCCCGACCCTGCCACGGGCCGGGCGCCGCCGCCCGTCCCCGAACCCGAGTCGGTTCGCCCCGGTGGCAATCCCGCGAGCTGGTACGACAGCATGCTCGCCGAGGTCGACTATCGCGACGGCCGCGCCCGGCGGGTGCGCGTCTATCCGCTCGACGTCGGCAATACGCGCGATCGCAGCCGGCGCGGCATTCCCCATCTGGCCGATCCGGAAACCGCGCGCCGCATCCTCGAAAATCTCAGGAAATGGTCGGCCGATCTCGGCACCCGCGTCCGGATCGAGGGCGAGACAGGCATAATCGATATCGAGTGATGCGGGAATGAGCGAGCCATGCGTATGACATTTCGATGTACGATGCCCCGATGACCGATCCCTTGCTACCTGGCGGCCCATACGATGCACGCTGAGACGCAGAAGCAGGCCGAGGCGCTCAACAAGCGCTTCCGGCCTGCCCTCATGTCCTTCTTCCTGCGGCGTATCCACAATTTCCAGGAAGCCGAAGACCTGACCCAGGACGTGATCCTGCGCATTTCCGAGCGTGCAGCGAGCATCGATGCCTCGCGCCCCGATGCCTATGTCTTCCAGATCGCCGCCAATGTCCTGCGCGACCATTGGCGGCGATCGCGGGTCCGCAACGCCTACGAAACCGAAACGCTGGCAGTACGCGGCAACTGGATGGACGAACTCGATCCCGAGCGCGTCATGCAGTCGCGTCAATCGCTCGCGACCGTCGCCGGGGCGATCCGGGCGATGCCCGAGCGGACGCGTACCATCTTCATGCTCTTCCGGCTGGAAAAAATGAAACAACGCGAAATCGCCGACCTGCTCGGCCTGTCGATCCGCACCGTCGAACAGCATGTGATGCGCGCGAGCCTCATGCTGCGCGATACGCTGGCGCAAGGAGGAGCGGACGCATGACTCCCCACGACGCGCATGACGAAGCGGCGGCGATCTGGGCGATCAAGCTCGGCGACGACGCGCTTTCTCCCGCCGAGCGCGAGGACTTCCAGCGCTGGCTCGACAGCGATCCCGCGAATGTCGACCGGCTTGCGTCGATCGTCGGCGCCTGGGAGGCGGTCGACCGCTACGCTGCAAGCGCGCCGATGATGACGCTGCGCGAGGAAGCGCTCGCGACGGCGCGGCGCATGCACGCGCGGACGCCCGGCATGGCGATCCAGCGCCCCCCGGTCTGGATGCTCGTCGCGGCGTGCCTCTGCCTCGTCTTTGCCGGCATATCGGTCTGGTACGCGCAGCAACCCACCTTCTACTCGACAGGACGCGGCGAACGCCAGATCGTCGTGCTCGACGACGGTTCCAAGCTGTCGCTCGATGCCGGGACGCGCGTGAAGGTCCGATATACGCGTGACGGAAGACAGTTCTGGCTGCAGGAGGGGCGCGCCAGCTTCAAGGTCGCGAAGAATCCGCTGCGTCCCTTCTCGGTTTCGGCGCGCGGCAAGCTCGTCGTCGCGACGGGCACCGAGTTCAGCGTCGAACTGATCGGCAGGGAGACCCGCGTCATTCTCTACGAAGGGCACGTCGCGGTGCTCGATGGCGATGCCCGCCCGCGCGCCGCACCGGGCATGTTCGACAAGAAGGGCTCCGCGGGTGCGGGCTATGTCATGCTCGATCCCGGCGAGGAGCTTGTAATCGCTCCTTCGGCCACCGCAGCGGCCGGTGCCCCGACCATGGCGATCCGCGAGCCTGCCAACCCTTTGCCGTCCGCCGACTGGGAAGCGGGACAACTCGTGTTCGAGAACGAACCGCTGACCGTCGTGGTGGAGCGGACCAACCGCTACGCCGAAACGCCGCTTCGGCTCGGGGACGCGCGCGTCGGGCTGATGCGCGTCTCGGGAGTATTCCGCGCAGGCGACACCGCGAATCTGACCGAGGGTCTCGCAGCCACGCTCGGCATCGCGTCGCGCCCCGGCAAGGACGCGATCATCCTGACCGCCCCTGGAGATAAGGAATGAACCGTCGCACGCTCCTCGCCGCCCTTGCGGCCCTTCCCGCAGCGCATGCAGCAGCGCAAGACGGTGCCGCGCGGCGCCCGCTCATCGTCAATTCGCTGGGCGAGCTCTCCGACCCCAATTTCATGGGAGCCCCAGCGCCCGAACTCGTAAGCGATCGGGTCGTCCGCGATGCACTGGCGTCGGGCACAAGCGCGCTGAACCTGACGCTGGGTCATGTGTCGGGCGGCGGCGATCCCTTCGAGATTACCGTGCGCGATATCGCCCGCTGGGATGCGGCGATTCGGGCGCGGCCGGGGTCGCTCATGAAAATCCTGACGGCCGCGGACATCGAACGGGCGCATGCGACGGGACGGATCGGCGTCATCTTCGGCTTCCAGAACGCCACGATGCTGGGCGACGACGCCAGCCGCGTCGATCTGTTCGCCGACCTCGGGGTGCGCGTCCTTCAGCTCACCTACAATATCGGGAACGGGCTCGGCGGCGGTTCGCTTGCCCCGGCGGGTACGCCGCTCTCCCGTTTCGGGCACGAGGTGGTCGAGCGGCTCAATGCGCGGCATGTCATCGTCGACCTGTCGCACAGCGGCGAGCGAACCTGCATCGATGCGGCGCGAGCTTCCACCGCGCCGATCGCGCTGACGCACACGGGATGCCGCGCCCTCGTCGACTACCCGCGCAACAAGTCCGACGAAGAGCTTCGGCTCGTTGCCGAAAAGGGTGGCTATGTCGGCATCTATTTCATGCCGTTTCTCGCTCGCGAGCGCCAGATCACCGGGGCCGACGTCATCGCGCACATCGAGCACGCGATCGATATCTGCGGCGAGGACTGCGTCGGAATCGGCACCGATGGGCCGACGAGCGCGATCGACGACATGGAGCGGTGGGCGAAAGCCTTCGCCGCCGACATCGAGCGCCGCCGCGCCGCGGGAATATCGGCTCCGGGCGAGCGACCCGACAGCTATTTGTTCGCGATCGACATGACGGGCCCCGACCAGTTTCATATCCTGGCCGACAAGCTCCGCGCGCGCGGGCATTCGCAGCAGCGGATCGAGAAAATCCTCGGCCTCAACTTCCTCGCATTTGCCCGGCGCGTCTGGAGCGGCTGATCGTCCGGGCGGGCGGCCGGCGCGCGATCGACTTCGGATAAGAACATCTGCGCTCGCCCCCGACCGCCGGCACCTGAAGCCCGATCGTCCCGGGCGCCTGCAGGCTCCGCGATTTGCCCTTGCCATTTACATTCGTTCCGGGCGCGCGTGCCGGCGAACGCCGCCATGCGGCGGCGGACACGGAAAACGGGACGGCTCGCGCCGCCCCGTCGCTGGCTTTCCGAAAATATCAAGGTCCGGCCCCGCCGACGCGCAACTCCGGACCGCGCGCGCCCTAACGGAAACGCATCTTCGCGCCGATGTAGAACTGCCGTCCATAGATATCGCCATAGGCGCGGGTCGGGAAGGACGGGCCTTCGTCGGTCAGATTGTTCACGCCCGCGCGCAGCGTCATGCGGTCGAGTTCGTACTGGACCGATATCGAATGACGATAATTCGCCGCAATCCAGGGCGTGGGATCGTTTTCGACAGTCGAGGTCGCGGTGTTCTTCACCTTCGGCAGATAATAGAGCTGGTAGAAGAAGCGGAACGGCCCCTTGGTGTAGCGAAGGTCGAAGCGACCGCGCCAGTCGGGATCGGTCACGGTGCCTTCGGTCCGCGCTTCGCTGAAACCCGTGGCGTTGGACAGGGCGAGCGTGGTGTGGGTCGCCTCGACATTGAATTCGAGGGTTCCCCAGTCTTTCGCGAAGAGCCGCTCGAGCGGCAGACGATAGTTCAGATTGTAGATTTCGCCATGATATTTGACCACGGCGGCGTTGAAGGTCGTCTGGTTGGCAGTGACGACATAGCCTTGGTCGTTACGCGCAAAGTTCGAGCAGGCATCGGCAGGGAAGTCGGTCGAATCGAAACAGACCGCGAGGAAGTTGGCGGGACTGAAGGCGGTCAGCCCGTCTTTCAGCCGCACTTCGATCCGGTCGGCGGTGAAGCTGAGTCCGGGAATGAAATCGGGCTCAACGACGACGCCGTAGGTCCAGGTATCGGAAATCTCGTTCTTGAGGTTGAGGTTGCCGCCCGTCGTGATCTGCGTCAGCGACGTGTTCTCGGCCGGATCCTGGAAGCTGCCGAGCGGACCGTATCCCGGATTGGCGGCGAAGAGCGCTTCGCAGTTCGCGCGGCGCACTGCCGGGTTCGGTCCGAGATCGATGCTGTCGACATCGCACGGGTCGCGTCCGATCGGTCCGTTCGAGACGCTTTGCGGTGCGAATATCTGGTCGAGCGTCGGGGCGCGGAAGTTGCGGCTGCGCGAGCCGCGGAAGGTCAGGCCGAAGCCGGTGTCCCAGCGCAAGCCGGCACCCCAGACCTTTTCCTTGCCCGCGATCGAATTGTCGACGAAGCGGAACGAGCCGTCCGCGGTCAAGGATCTGATGCCCGGCAGGGTGAAATCTCCGCCGACGAGCGGGAGCAGCAGCTCGGCGGAGAATTCGTCTGTGTTGTAGGAGGCCTTCGAGGGCAGCGTTGCGCAACAATTATAGGGAAGCCCGAGCTGGTCGGCTTCATAGGGGGTATAGCGCGCGAACTCGCGGCGATGCTCGTAGGCGATGCTGAACTTGGCGAGTCCGGCCGGCAGCTTGAGGAGGTCGCCCCCGAAGGTCGCGAGATAATCATCCTGGACATTCTTGAACCGTGAGCCCGACAGGACCGTCGCATAGGCGACCGCCTCGGGAGAAGCCTTAACATCGCCGAACGGGTTGATCGGAGCGCAGGCGGGATCGTCGTTCGCCGGATCGGCGTCGGCATTGATCCGGCACATGATCTGCCCGCCGCTCAGCACCGTATCGAGCGCATTGTTGAGATGCTTCGCGTGCGGTGCCCACACTTCAACAAAACCCGAGGTTTCGCCGCGGCTGCCGGTGAGGCTCCAGTAGAAGGAGCGGTCGCCCGCGGCGAATTCGCCTTCGAGCCCGACGAGCGCGCGCCAGCTGTCGCGCTCGCTGCCGCGATTGCGCGACGGCAATATGTCCATGAAGCGCGACAGGAATATCTGGTTGCCCGCCGCGAAGTCGGGGCTGATCGTGTCGAGGACATCGATCGCCTCCGGCGTCAGATAGGGATTGGTCCGGTCGAAACGGATCAGTCCGCCGCCGCCGTCATAGCCGTTGAACATGGTTCGGAAGATCGCCTGCGTGCCGTACGGGTCGGTGCCCTTCTGGTGCCCGTAGACGAACTCGCCGATCAACCGCACATTGTCGCTGATATCGAAATGACCATTGGCGCTCGCGGTATATCGCTCGACCCCCGAGGCCATGGTCGAGGATTCGCGCCAGTCGTGACCGTCGCCGCCGATCGCACTCGCCGAGCCGCCATAGTAGATGCCCTGGTCGTAGGGGATCACCCGCTTTCCGTCGGGGCTGAACTGGAACGACTGGCCATTTTGCGTGAGGAAACCCGCGAAGAAAGGCGGGGCACCGCTCGGACGATAGAGAACGCCGTTGCGGTTATAGAAGCGATAGGTCGGATGGGTGATATAGATTTGCGTCGGCTCGCCGTCGGCCGGGCCGGTGTCGTCGGGATTGGTAACGAGCGTCGGCGAGAGGTCGGTCCAGGGGCGGTCGTAATCGAGCAGCGGATCGGTCTTCGAATATTCGAGATTGACCGCGATGTTACCGCGTCCGCCCGCAAAGTTGCTGCCGGCGGTCAACCGCCCATAGGGCCGCCAGTCATCGCCGCGCGTACTGATCGAGTTCTGGAGATCGAGCTCGATGCCCTCGAAATCATCCTTCAGGATATAGTTGACCACCCCCGCGATTGCATCCGAACCGTAGACGGCGGCACCGCCGCCCTGGATGATCTCGACGCGCTTGATCAATCCGGCCGGGATGACGTTGGTATCGACGACGCGGTCGCCAAGACCCGACGCCGAGGCGACCATGCGGCGACCGTTGACGAGCGTCAGCGTCCGTCCCGCCCCGAGATTGAAGAGATTGGGGTAGGTCTGTCCGGACCCGGCGGGATAACCCTTGGTCGGGTTGATCGGGAAGGTCGGGACGTTCGACGTGACATCGTTGAGGAGCTCGCCAACCTGGACATAGCCGCGATCGCTGAGCTCCTCGGCGCCCAGCGCAGTGAGCGGAGCCGAGGTGCCCGTCCCGGCCTTGCGGATCCGCGAGCCGGTAACCACGATGTCCGGGTCCGCCACGAGCGTCTCGCCGGCGACGTCCGGCGCTGCGGCACCGCCTCGCCCCTCGAGTACATACATGCCGCCGCTGGTCTTCCCGATCCGCAGGCCGCTCCCTGCGAGCAGCCGACGCAGCGCTTCGTCGGCTTCATGGCGCCCCCTCACGGCAACGCTTCTGTGGCCGCGGACGAGTTCTTCGGAGAAGATGATCTGGCGGCCGGTCACCTTGCCGAACTGCCGCAGCGCGCTGCCGAGGTCCTGTGCGGGAATATCGAACGCCCTTGCGGCTTCTTCGGCCACCGCCGGCGCTGGAGCCAAGCAGGCGAGCGCCGCTCCGCACGCCAGCATCGCCGCAAAATTCCCCCGTCCCCGATTCCTCATGGCCATGCCCCCTTTTACATCGGCCGCGGATCGCGCCCGTCCTGTCTTGTCGAAGAGTGCTACGTTCCGGCGCCCGAAACCCGAACGGGCCGATGACATTTTCATGACCTTGCCTCGCGGGTTTTCGCATCTCGCGCATATTCCCACGAGAAGCCGGCCGTTTTTCGTGCCGGCAGCAACGCGAAGGATGGGCGGCAATGACGACGAGAAGCGGCGCGATCGAATATTTCAGGCATCCCGATTCCCGGCTGCCCTTCTCCGCAGCGGTCCGCGTCGGCGACATCGTCTATCTTTCGGGGCAGATCGGAGTTGGTGCCGGGGACAAGCTCGCGGACGATATCGACGCACAGGCGCACCAGGCGATGCGCAATCTCGCGCAAAGCGCAGTCTTGGCCGGGACAGGCCTCGACCGGGTCTTCAAATGCACGATCATGCTCGCGGACATGACGCTCTGGCCGGCGTTCAACGCCGTTTATCGCTCCTATTTTGCCGACGATCGCCTGCCCGCCCGCTCGGCTTTCGGCGCAAGCGGGCTCGCGCTGGGCGCACTCGTCGAAGTCGAGGCGATGGCCTGGATCGACGCGAAATAGCGCTCGCGTCCGGACAGCCCGGGCGAACCCCACGGCGCATGCCCCGCGCCCGCTCCCGTTTCGAGGAAGGAATGATCATGAAGAATCTGCTGCTGACTACCCTTGCCATTGCGGCGACCCAAGCGGTTCCGGCGCGCGCCGAGGAAGCGCCGCACCTGTCGATCCGCCTCAAGCCGGTCGCGCTCGACGCCGCGGCCGGAACGGGCGAACTCGATGTCGAGATGCGGCTGTCCGGGACGTCTGCACCGGGCGGCAGCGACCTGATCGTGCACCAGCCGGGCGGACCGCGCATGACCAAGGGCATCACGATCGCCGATCTGCGCCTGAGCGATGCCGAAGGCGCGGTAGAAACCCGGCGGGTGATGAAGGACGGGTGGGAATTCTGGCAGCCGGCGCGCGCGGTCGGGGGCGACATCTCGCTGCGCTACCGGACCCAGATCGATAATTCGGCGGGAGGCATATTGTCGTCGATCCCCTATGTCGACGGGCCCGGATTGTCGGGGATCGGCAGCATGCTGCTTGCGCTGCCCCGCCTTCCCGGCGATTTCGACATCGATGTGCGCTGGGATCTCACGGCCCTGCCCGCGGGCGCGACAGGCGTCACGACGCACGCCGATGGCGATTTCTCCCTGGCCGCGGGTCCGATATCGCGCCTCGACCACACGCTTTTCATGGCGGGTCTGATCAAGAGCGAACCGCGCGATGGCAGCAGCGGTTTCAAGGCGATCTGGACGGGCAGCCCGCAGTTCGATCTCGCCGGGGCCATGCAATGGTCCGCCGCGCTTTACCGCTTCAACAGCCGTTTCTTTGCCGATCCCGCCGAGCCTCGATACCGGATATTCCTGCGCGAGAACCCCTTCAATCCCTCGAACGGCACGGCGACGATTCACGCTTTTGCGATGGGCTATGGCAAGGATACCACCGCCGAGAAGATGAAGACGATCCTCGGTCACGAGATGACGCATACCTGGACCGCGAACGAACTCGGCAAATGGTATACCGAGGGCAATGCAGTCTATTACCAAGCGCGCCTCCCCTGGAGTGCGGGCCTGATCCCGACAGACCGGTATCTCGACGACATCAATCTTACCGCGGCACGTTATTTCACGAGCGAGGTGATCCACGCCCCCGACGCCGATGTCCTCCCGAACTTCTGGGAGGACCTGCGCTACAATGTTCTCTCCTATGACCGCGGCGCGATGTATTTCGCGGTTCTGAACGGCGAGATTCGCCACGCTTCCGGCGGTACGCGCTCGGTCGACGACCTGATCCGTGCCATGGTCGCGATGCAGCGCGACGACGGCAAGATGCCGACCGAGGCAGACTGGGTCGCGCTCGTCGAAAAGGAACTCGGCGCGAAAGGCGTTTCGTTGCACCGTGGCATGATATCCGGTGAGAATCTTATGGTGCCGCGCTCGGACGCGTTCGGCCCGTGTTTCCGCCGCGTCAAGGCCAAGGTTCGCCGTTACGATCTCGGTTTTGGCGGCCCGCAGCTCAAACGTTTCGCGGTCGTCGAAAAGCTGCGGCCGGGCTCGGCGGCGGCGAAAGCGGGCCTGCGCAACGGCGATCGCATCGAATATCGTGACAGCACCGAGGGAACGTTGCGCCATCCCGACATGAAACTGCATCTCAAGGTGACGCGCGGTGACAAGATTTTCGAGACATCCTACCTGCCGCGCGGAACACCGGTGGCAATCTACCAATGGGCACGGGCTCCGGCCGCGAACTGCCCGGCGGTGCTGCCGCAGGGCGAACCGCACGATGCGGCGAGCTAGGTTGCCATCGCGGCGCCGGCTCGGCCGCGCGTCGGTGCCGGAGCCCTCAATAGCGCTGCCAGCAGCGCCCCGGTCCACTCCGACACCCGACATCCTGAAGTTACCCCGCGAATCGTTCGCGACTCTCGTCGTCGAGGCCCGTCACGGCGGCCCGATCCTTCATGATGTCCTCGAGATCGTCCGCCGTTTCGGCTTCGTCGCCTATACAGTTTCGGCCAAGCGGCAACGCCGTATTCGGACGTTCGAGATCGGGATCAAAGCTCCGTCGGGAAAGCTGGAGCGCCTGCTCGTCGAAGCGCTTTCGCGATCGACCGACATCGACGATATTTGGGTACGACCGGTGCAGGTCGAGAGCATAGGGATCAAAAACAGCGGATAGCCCCGGGGCGAAGCTTCCTGCTCGGCATTTTCTCCACCGCTGCCCCAGATAACGTCATCCGGCCCCTGGAAGGAAGGAGGATCGAAACGATGTCCGAGACGCGTTATTCACCACGCTTGCGCGACGGTGTCTCCAGAATGAGCTTGCGGATACGCTCCGCGACTTCGGGTGTTGCCGGATTGTAGATCATCATGTTGAGGTCCGACCTCCCTTCGACCGCGAAGGTGGAGAATTCAAGCTCGATGGGGCCGATCCCGGGATGGTGGAGACGCTTGACGCCTTCTCCTTGACCGACGACCTCATTGTCGCGCCACAACGCATCGAACTCCGGACTTGTTCGGGACAGTTCTTCAACCAGTTGCCCGATCTCCGCGCCAGCGCCCGCCCGTGCCGCATCGGCCCTGAACGCGCCCACCACAAATCGTGCAACGCTGAGCCAATCCGCCTGGGCAGCCTTCACACGCGAATCGGAAAACATCAGGCGCAGAATATTGCGCTGCGGGCGAGGAAGCTCGGAATAGTCGGTGAGCACGACCGTCGCGGCACGGTTCCAGGCGACCACATCCCAAGTGGCGGTCCGGACGATGGCCGGACTGGCCGGGATCGCATCGAGTACCCGCTGCAACCGGGGTGTGACACCGTCCGATCCGCGGTAGCGCGCTCCGGGCAGATGACCGAAGGCGAGAATATGGAGATGCTCGCGTTCGGGCTCGGTCAGCATCAGCCCCCTGGCGATGCGCTCGAGAACATCCGGCGAGGGCGCCCCGCCCCGGCCCTGTTCGAGCCAAGTGTACCAGGTCGGGCTGATATTGGCGCGCAGCGCTACCTCCTCCCGGCGCAGCCCAGGCGTGCGCCGGCGCGCGGCCGGGAAGCCGAACGTCGCCGGATCGAGCCGCATACGGCGATCGCGCAGAAATGTGCCGAGAGAATTGCCGGTGCCGGACATGGTGGAGCTGTTGGTCATTATACTATGATAAAGTCACTACTTTAACAGGAATAGACATAGCGCCAAACGGGCCGCTCAACAATGTCGGAGATTCAATTATGCGTGTTTTCCTGACCGGGGCCACCGGCTTCATCGGATCGCGGATCGTGCCCGAACTGCTTGCGGCGGGCCATCAGGTGCTTGGCCTGACCCGATCGGAGGCCGGCGCCGGCTCGCTTGTCGCAGCAGGCGCCGAAGCGCATCTCGGCTCGCTGGAAGACCTTGACAGCATCCGCGCGGGCGCCGCTGCGGCCGACGCGGTGATCCACACCGCGTTCGACCATGACTTCTCCCGCTTCCCGGACAATTGCGAAAAGGACCGGCGAGTCATCGAAGCACTGGGTTCCGTGCTCAAGGGCTCGGCCCGGCCGCTTCTGATCACATCGGGCACCGGAATGGGCGATGCCGAAGATGGCGGTCCGGCCCGCGAGGATGTGTTCAACCCGCACCGTCCCAATCCCCGCGCCCTTTCCGAAATTGCTGCTCAGGCCTTGCTCGCGGACGGCGTCAACGTCTCTGTGATGCGGCTTCCGCAGGTCCACGACACCGTAAAACAGGGCCTCATCTCACCCTATATCGCGATTTGCCGCGAGAAAGGCGTGGTGGCCTGTGTCGGAGAGGGGCTCAATCGCTGGCCGGCCGCGCACGTCCTCGACGTCGCCAGGGCCTATGTACTCGCCCTCGACCGAAGCGAGGCTGGAGCCCGCTATCATGCCGTCGCGGAAGAAGGCATTACCGCGCGCGCGGTCGCGGAGATTGTCGCTTCCAGGCTCGACCTGCCGATCATTTCCTTGTCTCCCGACGAGGCAGCCGATCATTTCGGCTGGTTCGCCATGTTCGCAGGTCTCGACATGCCCGCTTCGAGCACGCGGACGCGCGCGAAGTTGAACTGGAACCCGGATGGCCCGACGCTGCTCGCCGATCTGGGAGATATGGATTTCCTGAACGAGCCCGGACAATGATCTGCGTTGGACCATCGCCCGCTTGCCGGTTTGGAAAACCAGCTTCGCACCACGCACACACCTGCACGCCGGATCGATCGCACCACCAGGCCATATGGCCGCGGCCTTGGGCAGCGGTGCGCCGATCAGGCCCTCGATCTGCGTGAAGGTGAGTTCCATTTCCCGTCCGCCGCTGCGAACGGCCCAGCGGCGCGGGAATACACCGAGCGCATCATATTTTCCCATCACCCTCCTTTCCCGACCGGGCCCGCACTTAGGCCAGCCTGCGCCCCCCGGAAGCAGGCAATGGAGGCTGAGCGATCCAGGTACGCGGCAAGGAGAGGAGAACGACCGGCGGGAAACCTGCCCCTTCGGTTGTGAGATAAAGCCGCCCGGACGCTTCATTCTGTTTGTCGATGACGTCGACCTCCTCACCCTCAAAATACAGCCAGAAGCGATGCGTTCCATCGCTGATCCATTCGATGATCTGGTCAACAAAAAAGAGGCTCGTGCCGACCTGCACCGCATCGATGGGGGTGTCCGGATATTGCCCGCCGCCTGACGGACGGCGACAATTTCGTAATCAGCCATGCTTCACCTCATCGGCCTGCGCCTTGGAAATGATCGCTGGTCAGGCGGCCGTTTCGGTTTGCCGGTCGAGCGCATCGGCGATCATCGCCGCGAGCGACTCCTCGGCCCGGATGCGCGCGACCGGGTCTTTCGCATCGAGATCGCGCCTGATCCATTGCGGCGCGCGCTCGACTACCCGGAGAATAGTGTCGGTCAGTTCCCGCGTCATCGCGCGCTCATGACACGGAGGCATTCTCGAGCAACGACTTTGCGGCGAATGCCGCGGGCCTTCGCGTTCCGCGCTCAGGAACCGTTCATGGCAACCGACGTTCGATCCGCGCGGTCATCGAGGAGAAACGATATGCGCATTCGGTTGCTGGCGGCATCGCTGTTCGTTGCGGCCGTTCCCCTTGGCTCCGCGGGCGCGCAGATATTCGATACCGACTTCGGTGCGATGGTCCTCAACCAGAACATCGGCGCCATCAACACGTACAATACGCAAGTCGACCGCATCAACAGCGAGCGCGATGCCGATAGAGGCAGGCACCAGCAATCGGTGCCCCGTACCGGTGCGGCCATTCCCGCGAACACGATGATGCAGCTCAAAAACGCCGTCGTCGATGTGCTCGATCCCGAATATCGACGCCGCCTCGCCGCCGATGGGCAGACGAGTTCGAAGAGCTGGGCCAGCACGACGTTGAAGAGCGTCGGCGGACAGGTCGGGGCGCTGACGCCGGAATATCATCGCCGTGTCCAATCGAGCGGTCAAAAGGCGGCCGACAGCTGGCTTGTGTCCCGGACGCGTCAGATCGCCGGCAGCTATGCAAGCACCGGGGCAAGAGCCGGCGCCCCGGCCACCGGCGGCGTGCCCGCATCGATAATGAAGAAGGCGGAAGACGCAGCCTTCGCGATCCTCAACCCGGAGATCAGCCGAAGGGCCAGCGCATTCGGGAAGCCTGCCGCCGAAAGCTGGTCGCGATCCGCCGGACAAGCGGTTGGCGCTGATGTGGGCAAGCTCAAGCCGGAATATCTTCGGCGCGCGAAGGTCGATGGCCCTGCCCGGGCAGATGACTGGATCGTTGCCCAGTCGCGCGCAATCGCGACCCGTTACGTCGAAAGTCAGCGGTAGCAGGCCGGTCGGATTTTCCTCCGGCTCCAAATCCGGCACCAACTTGTCGCCGGGAGATTGTCGGTGCCGTGATCGGCAGCTATCCGTGAGGGCATGGACCCGGATTTGATCAAACGCCTGTCGAAATCTCGCGCCGGCTTGGCGCTGTTGACGCTGGCTGCTGCCACTGCGATCTTTCTCGCCGGGACGCGCGCTGGCGAGTTTATTGCTTTCGTGACAGGCGCTGACCGATAAGGGCAGGCGAACAAGTCTCAATACTTCAGGTGGTTGCGCGGGAGCATCCGGGGAGTGTAGGCGTTTTCTGATCGGTCCGGCGCCGAACCCGGCTTGCCGATCGTTTCTCCCAAGGATGTTTATGCAACGACTCTTTCTGATTCCTGCGCTGCTTTTCAGCCTGTTTGCCGGCGGACAAGCCGAGGCCCGCAAGAAGGACCCCGTGGACACATATGAGCGGGTAACCGATTGGGTGCCGATTCCGAAATCGATGAGCGAACTGCTCAACGAGGGATGGAAAATCGTCGGCTTCAACGATTATCAGACCGAGATGTTCTCCGACAACATCACCTCGCACGCGTTCATTCTGGCGAGCGGCAGCAAATACGCCATCTGCTTTCTGATCGATCCGGCTATGAACAATGCCAAGTCGAAGTGCCGGGCGCTGAACTAGGAAGCGGGTCTCAACCTTTGCGATTGGCCCCATCAGCGACAACGCAAGCTTCCGCGGTCAATCTCACCCCCGAGCGAGAACCGGAAACAGTGCCCTTGATCGTGGCGATCTTCCGGGATTGGCCATAGCCAGGTTCATTGCCGATTGAAAACCGGCGGCGCAGGCTGGCAGGCACATGGGCCCGAACTCAGGCCCTGCCTGAGTAACGCTCAGCCATGTAGCGACCGGGCGAGGTGCCAAGCGCCTTGCGAAACATTGTTACGAAGCTCGGCACGCTTTCGTAACCCAGATCGGCCGTGACCTTCTGAATGGAAGCACCGCCGGCGAGCCACTGGACCGCGAGCACGACAGCGAGTTGCTGGCGCCAACGGCCGAAGCTCATCCCGGTTTGCTCGCCGATCCGCCGCTCGAGCGTCCGCTCGCTCATTCCGGCGCGCGCCGCCCAGCTTGCGAGCGTTCCCCGTTCCCCCGGGTGCTCCAGCATCTCGGCGGTGATCCGGCGCAGCCGGGCATCGGTCGGCATCGGCAGATGCAGGTTTTCGATCTCGGCCGCCGCAAGTTCGTCGACGAGCACTGCAATCAACCGCGAGTTGGCCCCGCCCTCCTCGTAGAGCAACGGCAGCTGTGACGAACGGACGAGGAGCTCGCGCAGCAATGACGACACCACGACGGCGCAGCAGGTTCCGGGCAGGCGCTGGCCAATCGATGATGCGACAAAGGCGTTATAGCCCTCGAGCGCGCCGGTGATCTTCACGCTGTGCAGCGCTCCGCCGGGAATCCAGACCGCGCTACCGGGGGGAACCACCCAGAGCCCGCCCTCGACTTCGCAGCTGAGCGCACCGCGCTGGACAAGCATGATCTGCCCCTTCGCGTGGCGATGAAGATCGAGCTCGATGCCCTCGAAATCCCTTGCCACGAGACCATAAACGACGGCGGGGCGAGGCACGTCGTCCGGGTCAATCCAGTCGGACGGGCTGGCGAGATCGTTCAGAATCGGCATGGGGCGCTTTCGGGCATAATGGCGAAATTGGATAACATACTGTCATGAATTAGCAATGACGCCAACACCGGGTTCGCATATCCCAAGAGCGCGGGCCGTCACACCGGCGAGCCGCGCTGAGCGAAAGGGATAATATGTTCGGTCTCCCCATCTTCGAATCCGGTTATGTCGCGCGTCTGCGCGACCTTCGCACACGCAGCGGTCCGGCGGCGATCGCGGGCCCGCCGCCCCGCCCCGCCGCCCCAGGATTCGCCTGATGCTGCCGATGGGATCGCCCGAAAGGCCGGATGTTCGAACGACCGGCCGCGTTGGCCAGGCGCTCCTTCGTCTCCTGATGCGCCGCGCGACGGTTGTCGCCGCCGAGCGGCTTTCTGCGCACCTCCACCTCATCACGATCGAAGGTCAGGCGCTGCGCGATATCAGCTGGGTACCCGGGCAGGTCATCCAGATCGCAATGGGATCGGCATTCAGGGCGCGCGCCTATACACCGCTCGAATGGAATGCGGCCGCAGGCCGGCTCTGCATTCTTGGCTATGCACATGGCAACGGGCCGGGTAGCGCCTGGGTGAGCGAGGTGCGGCCCGGCGACGAATGCGATATCTTCGGCCCGCGCCGCTCGATCGATGTCCGGCCTCTGCCGGGGCAGTTCATTCTCTTCGGCGACGAAACCTCGCTTGGTCTCGGTCATGCCCTGTCGCGACGGGATAACGCGCGGCCCCTCGCCTCGTGCTTCGAGGTCGGCGACGTCGAGAGCAGCCGCGCGGCCGTAACGCAGCTCGCGCTCGGCGACGTGTCGTTGCTGGAGCGCGCGCCGGACGGTGCCCATGTCGCGGACATGGAAGCCTTGATCTCCGCGCATGCCGCTGCCGGTGCCTCGTTCGTCCTCGCCGGCAAGGCCACGACAATCCAGCGCCTGCGGCAGGCCCTGAAAAGGCACGCTGTGCCGTCGTCGCGGATTTCCACGAAGGCCTATTGGGCGCCCGGGAAGTCAGGCCTCGATTGATCGCCGCCGGACGCCATCTCGTGCCACGCAAGAAGCTTCTCGATCGTGACGCCAATGCCGCCGCAAACTTCGACGAGCGGCCTTCGACACCCGCCAAGTTTTTCGTAATGGACATCAAGGGCAGCCAATGACGCCCCGCAGGCGGGCTCCACGAGTATCCGGGCCGTATTCGCGAGCTTCAGGCAAGCGGCGATGGCTTGGCTATCCGAGACGGTCAGACTCAGGACGTTGGCTTCGCGCGCACGTTCGAACGCGGATGCGGCAATTTGCCTCGCGCCGAGCGATGTCGCGATGGTTGCGATTCGATCGAGCGTCGCTCGCTCGTTCGCCTGGAGGCTGGAATGGAGCGACGCGGCGCCTTCGGTCTCGACGGCGATAACCGGGATATTCCGGAGGCCATGTCGTTCCAGTCCCTCCAATATGCCAAGCAGCAGGCCCCCGCCGCCAACGCTCGTTACGACGCAGTCGAACGCGTCCCCGGTCGCCAGGACTTCGTCGATGAGCGTCGAGTGACCATGCCAGAGCAAGGGGTCATCGAAGGGATGGAGATAAGCCCATCCATTTTGCCCGGCGAGCGCCCGCGCATGCAGGTCTGCCTCGTCGAAGTCGGTGCCGAATACGATGACTTCGGCTCCCGTTTCCTCGATGGCCTGCCGCGCCTCCTCGGAGGTCGTTCGGGGAACAATGATCGTGACGGCGAGGCCGCTTCGTCGCCCGCAATAGGCGGCGGCAAAACCCGCGTTGCCGCCGGAAGGACAGATGACGCGGCGCGCGCCGTTCGCAATCGCATGCTCGAACCAGGCTCCGACGCCGCGGAGCTTGAAACTCCCGGTCGGCTGCAGCGCGTCGAGCTTGAGCACCGCGGCGTCAAGGCGTCCCCGGCCCCAGGCCCGGCTGGTTATGGCCGGGGTTTCGATGTGGAAAGGCATTCGAAATTCCAAGGAGAAACTCCTGCGCAGCGCGCTTGGGGCGGTTCGCTCGACCCGGCCATCGCGTGTTCCTCGGCGCGACCGGGCTGCTGTCCGGACGGCAAGCCGGAAGGACGGGCACGGCCGAACGCGGCCAAATGATCAATTGTCGAAATAACCCCGGATTTCCGCAATCCGGCCATCATCGGCGTGACGGATCACATCGATGCCTTCGATGACCACGTTCGATCCATCGGGTGTCGTGCCGACCAGCTTCCATTTATTTGCGGTGTGATCGCCGCACGCGGTCACATATTCGAGGGCGGCGGTGACACTTTTGAAGCCGCCCAGGATTGCGGTCATGTTGGCGCGCCGTTCGGCCTCGGTTTTTTGGGCGGGCTTGTTTACCGGATCGTGGGAGACGGCACCTTCGGCGAAGAGCCGCAGGTAGGCGTCCACGTCCCGTGCGGCAATGGCGCGCCAGAACTCGCGCACGACGGCGAGGTTGCTGTTCTTGTCGATCACGAAAGACTCCGTATTTTTGGCCCATTCGAGATGTGCCGGAGGAAGGCCATGTGCGCTGCGCAAGCAGCTAGCGGATGAATTCGGCCGACGGATGCGCGCGCGGGAACGCCCGCATATAATCGAAGAAGCGCGACAAGGTCAGGTCGCTCCGCGTGAGCGTCCCGGGCTTGAGATGGACCGTTTGCATGTTCATGAGATCGTCGATCACGACGCGCTGTTCGAGCTCGGCCACCTCTTCGAGGAATTGCTCGACCTCTTCGGGCGTGCCGCTGTCCTTGCGGGTGCAGACGATGATGAAAACGGTCGACCGCCCGGGCCGGTTGAGCGTGAACGGCGACACGAAGCCGAACCAGCGGCCCGCGAAATCCGTGCTTTGATAATACATGCTCGTGCCGACGATCCCGAGCCGGTGGCGGATCGGATCGCCCGTCACATGGACGCCCTCGAACTCGTAATACATCGAGTGATCGGTCCATTCGACGACATCGTGCGGATTGTCGCCGTTGATCTCGATGCCGTGCAGGTAGCGGATGTGCTGCATGTCGGGGGTGTTCGCGCACAGAATCCACGGATCGGTCGGGATTTCTTCGCCGAAAACCTTGGTCTTGAAGACCAGTTCGTCTTCCGGAAAGGGAAAATCGGGAAGTTCATAATGGGGTTCGAGGCCGTTGTAGGCCCAGAGCACGCCATATTTCTCGCAGACCGGGAACTCGAAGAGGCGCGCCTGGCCGGGAACGGGGTCCTTGCTCGGCATCGCCGCGCAGCGACCGTCCGGACCATATTGCCAGTGATGGAAGGCGCAGCGGACCTTGCCGTCGACCATGTCGCCGATCGAGAGATCGGCGCCGAGATGCGGGCAATAAGCGCTCATGACGTGCGGCGCGCCAGCGAGGTCGCGCCAGACGATCACGCGCCCGTCAAGGAAATCGAAACCGCGGACGAAATCGGAGGTGGCGGCGCTCGACATGCAGATGGGAAACCAGCTCTGCGTGAAGGTGCCGCCCTCGCCTTCGAACGGGACCTGCTTGCCAAGCGGTCGGCGAAAGCCCTGTTTTTCGGCGACGGGCAATGCGATCGGATCGTTAAGCGACATGTCCTGCTCCATTTCGTTTCTTGAATGCGGCGAGGATCATGCGTTGCGGATCTCATTCCTAGCCATCCAATCGGGGAGCTGGTCGAGCGCCGTTCGCGAGCGCCGGGCCGACTTACCTATCCGAATGGACGGGGGCTTTCGCCGATCGGACGAGTGGGCTTGGTCGCCCAGCCATGGGAGCAGTCGCCGGCATGTTCAAAAAAATGGAGTAGACAGATGGCCAAGGCGTTTCTTTTCGTGGTGTCTTCGCACGATCAGCTGGGTACCACCGGCAACAAGACCGGGAGCTGGCTCGAGGAACTGGCCGCGCCCTATTGGCGCCTGCGCGACGCCGGCATCCGCATCGACATCGCTTCGCCCAAAGGTGGCGCTGCGCCGATCGATCCGATGAGCCTCGAGGACAATTGGCTGAGCGACGCGGGACGCCGCTTCCGGAGCGACCCCGAAGCGAGCGAGGCACTCGCGAACACCAGGCGGCTCGCCGATATCCGTTCCGAAGATTATGCGGGGCTGTTCATGGTGGGTGGTTCGGCGACGGTCTGGGACTTTCCGAACAATTCCGACCTGAAGCGGATCATCGAGGAATATTTCCCGCTCGGCAAGGTGATCGCCGGAGTTTGCCACGGCGTGATCGGGCTGACGCAGGCAGTCGATGCGAACGGCGAACCACTGGTCAAGAACAGGAAGGTGACGTCGATCAGCAATGCCGAGGATGTCATGATGGGACTCGACAAGGTCGTACCCGTCTTGCCGGAAGAAATGCTGCGCAAGCTGCGCGGTGTATATAGCTGCGCCGCGCCGCTCGCCGAGCATGTCGTGATCGACGCCCCGCTCTTCACGGGCCAGAACCCGGCATCGGCCGATCCGCTGGGCGTCGCGATCGTCAAATATCTCGACAGAATGTCCGAAACGGCCCCCGAGGCGCGCTGAGCAAGTCGCGTGCCGGCTCTACGCAGCCGGCACGTAGCCGCAGGTCCCGTTTCCGCAAGCACCGTATCTATCCGCGGCGATTGTTGCCGAGGCTCCGATAGCGAGCGAGGGCCTGCGTGCGGTTCTGCGCTTTCAGCTTGCGGTATATGTTGCGGAGGTGGAATTTCACTGTCGCCTCGCTGAGGCCCAGCCGGTGCGCGGCGACCTTGTTCTGATGCCCTTCGCCGAGAAGCATCAATATCTGCCTTTCCCTTGCGGTCAGCGGATCGTCGCCGGGCTGTGAGTGGCTGGCCGTTTCATAGGCGGCGAGCGGAACATCGGCCGGTTCGGCGGACAAATCCGGGGCCCAGCTGCGCATTTGCTCTCCGCCGTCGAGAAACAACCGCACCGGCAGTCCGGCGGTGCAGAGATTGCGCGCGCGCGCGAAATGCCCGGCGGCGCCCTCCGCGTTGCCCCTGCCATGATCCAGTCGCGCTTCGACGATCGCGCGCTGTACCTCGAAACGCACGGCGCTTGTACCCGCGATCATCACGCGCGCACGCGCAACAAACCGGTCGGCGGTAATGGTGTCGCCCTGCGCCGCAGCGACTTGCGCGCCGACAAGTGCCGCCCCGATCCGCTCCTGCCAGGTCAGAAAGGCGGGCAACCGGTCCAGCTCCTCGATGTTGGCAATGCCGAGCGCTCGCGCGGCCTCGGACGCGCGAGCCTGTTCATTCAGCTGCAGCGAGATCCCGATGTCGGCCAGGCGCAGCGCCCAGTCGAGCCGCGGCGATTCGAGCCGCTTCGCCACCTCGATCCCATAAGCGACAATCCCTCGCGCCTCGCTCGGGCATCCCCCCGCTATCGCGGCGCGCGCTGCTTGGACATGCGTCCATATCTGGATTTCGGTCCAGGGCTCGACGGCCGCGACTGTCCCGACCAAAGCCGTCATGTCGGTGAGGGGATCGGGCCGGCCGAGCTCGAAAAGCAGGCCCGCGCGAAGTGCCGCCACCATGGCACGCAGGCGCTGGTCACCGGGGAAGAATATCCAGGTGATCTGTTCGGCGAGCGTGATTTCGTCCAGCGCCTGCTCGAGGTCGTTCAGCCAGAACCGGTTGAGCACGCGGTGCACATGAAGGAAAATGCATCCGTAGACGGCCTCGGTTTCTGCATATTCCTCCGCGGCAATACGCGCGAGCCCTTCTGCCGCAGCAATATCGCCGTGGCAGAACCTGTCCCAGGACAGGTAGACGTTGGCCTGCGCCCGGCTCTCGTGGTCGGACCTGCATCCTGTCGCGAGAAACGCTTCGAGTGCATGCGCCATTTCCGGATTGCGGCTGTCGTCGCGGAGGCCAGCAACGATCGCCTCGACCAGCAGCAGCTGGTCCGCCACCTCGGCCTGGCCAGCTTCGCCGTCCCGCACCCCCGCCTGGGCCGCCTCGAGGTGCGCCGCGGCCGCGGCCAAGTCTCCCTCATGGGCGTGAATGACAGCGAGCGACAAATGTTGCTCGGCCGGCGCGTCCTCGGTCGCCAGTCCGATGGCTTCGAGCATCTGGTGGGCGCCGGCAATACCGTGCTGCAGCACGAGATTGGCGTAACCCACCCGCTCGACAAGCTTGCGTGCATGCTCGCCGTCGCATCCTTCGACGGCGTGCCGAAGCGCTTCGCTGTACCGATTCCGCTCGTCGAACCATGCTGCCGCCCGCCGATGAAGGACTTGGTGCTCGTCCTCGGAGACCCATGCCAGGCAGGTTTCGAGGAAGCGGCGCAGCATTTCGGGAAAATAGAACTCCTGCGCCCCCCGATGCCGCAGCAAGATGCCATCGCTGCGATGGAGCCGTTCGATGAGCGCGGTCGCGTTGCGGCCGATGATGGCGCTTGCGAGCGACAGGTCGAACCGCTCGACGACAACGAGGCGGCTGATCGCGTCGCGCATGTCGGGAGGCAAGGCGTCGAGAACTTCGGAGCGATAATATTCGTAGAGATGATCGTGCCAGTCGTCGGCGCCGCTGACGTCGCGCGGGGTGGCGTCCATCATCCGTCGGACGAAGCCGAGCGCAATCGGCTCCCCGCTCGTTTCGTGATGGAGACGCCGCGTGTAGAGTTCGGGTATTTCGCCGAACAGGCTGTGCGTTTCGAGCGGTGTCAGGTTGAGATCCGAGGGGCCGATTTCGAATATCTGGTCGCGGGCAAGCAGCCCCGCAATTGAAAAGCCGAGGCGTTTGCGGCTGGCGATCACGAGCCGCGTCGACACCGAGTGCTTGAGAAAACCCGCGAGCAGCTCGCCGTTCGCCTGTGTATCGGCTTCCTCATACTGGTCCAGAAGAATGACCAGCCGCGTATCGGCCCGGTTGCACACAGACGCGAGATATTGCGACAGGCGCTCGGGCATGTCGGTCGAGACTTCGGCGACCGCGCTGCGAAATCCATTCGCGATATCGGCGCATCCCGCCTGTTCGATTGCCGCTGCCAGACCGCCTACGAAATGATCGATGTTCCGGTCGCCGCTATCGAGCGTCAGCCAGGCGACCGGCCGTTCCATGTCGCGGGACACCGCCCGCCACTGGCCGAGAAGCGTGGTCTTTCCCGTTCCGGCGGCGCCGCGGACGATCGACAACTGCTTGAGAAAGGTCGCCTCGGTGAGATTGCGCAACAGGGTCTTGCGGATGACGCTGTGGCCCACGAATGGCCGCGGCGCATAACGGTAGGGAAGCGACGGATCGGGAAGACCGTGCGCCGGGCCGGGGGAAAGCGTGTCTCTGTCCGTCACGACGTCTTCCTGACCGAATTTTGCCGGGGAGTCGAACCTGTTCCCAGTCCTTGGCGCGATCCGCAGCCTCGGACATCTTCCATTTCCTGCCGGGATTCCACCTGCCCTTTGGGACGGGTGCCTCTCCTTTAGGCTAGGTCGAGACCCCGCCAAAACCGCCCACGCCCGTTCCAACGGTCGGCTAGGCTTCGGCAGGAGGCCGCCCCAGTCTTGGCCAATCCTCAAAGCCTGGCGGGCGTGAGGATCCACCAAGCAAAAAAGCGCCCGATACGGGCAACAAGGGGACTGGACTCATGCCGCGAAACAATCAATCCGCACTGAAGAGAGCGTATCTGCTGAGCGCTGCGACCGCAGCGCTGATGCCCGTCACCCCGGCGCTTGCGCTCGAGGGGTCGGCGTCTCCCGAGATCAAGGAGGCCGCGGCGGAGTCCGGAGAAACGGCTCCCCAGGAAATCCTCGTGACCGCGCGCCGCCGCAGCGAGAGCCTCCAGCAGGTTCCGATCGCGGTCACGGTTCTCACGAGCGAGGACATCCAGCGCTCCGGGATCGAAAGCGTGGCGGATTTCGCCAACCTCACGCCCAATGTCACGTTCGACAATGCGCTCAATCTCGGAACGAACATCCTGACGATCAGGGGCCAGACGCAGGCGCAATATGGTCCGCCGCCGGCCGCGATCGTGGTCGACGGCGTGCTGCAGATGTCGCCGCTGCAATTCAACGTCGACGAGTTCGACCTCAGCCAGGTCGAAGTCCTGAAGGGCCCGCAGGGCGCGATCTATGGTCGCAACGCGATCGCGGGCGCGATCAACATGACCACGAGCAAGCCCGGCGACGCGTTCAAGGCGCGAGCCTTCGGCAGCTTTGCGCGCGGCAACGAATGGAAAGGCAAGGCATCCGTCAGCGGCCCGATCGTTCCGGGACTGCTCTACGCGCTCGGCGGCATTTCCTATACCGACCGCCGCGGCCAGGTCCGGAACATCACGACCGGCACCTATTCCGACAAGTTGCGGGATTTTACCGGGCGCCTGCGGCTGGTGGCGACGCCCACCGATAATCTGGAAGCCGACATCAAATATACCTATTCCGACGCCAAGGGGCATGATCCGGCTTATGTCACGAGCCGCTCGCGCGATCCCGCCCAGGGGAATGACCCGTTCGATTCGAACCGGGTCGGGACGAACCCCCGTACGCTCCACGATCTCTCCGGTCGGCTGAACTGGGAGGCGGGCTTCGCGACGGTGACGGCTACGCTTGCTTATATCGACGTGAAGGAGAGCCTCACCGAGGATCTCGATTACAAGCCGATCGATTTCCTGCGGGCCGAGCAGGACGAACGGCAGAAAGGCTTTTCACAGGAGCTCAGGATCGCCTCGCCCTCATCGGGCAGCCTGCGCTGGCTCGTCGGCGCCTATCATGTCCGCCTGAAGGCGTTTCGCGGCGCGACCATCTATTTCGACCCCTTCTACTTCGGGCTCGCGCCCGAGCCGACATCGGCCGACACCCTCATCGGGGCGTCGGCCGACAACAGCACCGACGAGACCTGGTCGGGGTTCGGGCAGGTCCAGTATGACATCACGCCCGAGCTCAGCCTCGAGGCGAATCTGCGTTACGATAGTGATCGCATCCGCCAACAGGCGGTCGGCAGCCCGATCGTGCAGCGGATCAAGTTCAGCAAGTGGCAGCCCAAGGGCACCCTCACCTATCGCCCGAGCCAGGATTTCACCCTTTACGGCTCGATCGGAGAGGGCTTCCGCAGCGGGACCTTCAACGCGACCGACGCCAGTTTCGGTGACCCGATCGTGCGGCCCGAAAAGGCCACCACCTATGAGGTCGGCGTCAAGACGCGCCTGCTCGACCGGCGCCTGACGCTGAATGCCGCGATCTACCAGACCGATCTCACCGATGGCCAGTTCACGCTGTTCGACGCCGCCGGGGCCACCAATGTCCGCATCAATATCGACAAGACGCGCATTCGCGGTTTCGAGATTGAAAGCGCGCTGCGGCTGCTCGAGGGTTTCGCGGTCAACGCGAGCTTCGGCTATACCGATCCCAAGGTGAAAAGCTTCCTCCCGCCTGCCGGTTATCCCGGGGCGGTCGCCTCCTATATCGGCAACCGCCCGCCGCGCGTCGCCAAGATCACGGCAAACTTCGGCCTCGACTTCGAGATTCCCGCGTCGGAAACGCTCCGCTTGTTCGTGCGGCCAGAATATCGCTACATCGGCGCCTATTTCTGGAACCTCGAGAACAACTACAAGCGACCGGCGTACAACCTCGTCAACTTTCGCGCCGGTGTTCGCGACGCCGACGACCGCTGGGCGCTGACGGGCTTCGTCAGGAACGCCCTCAACGAGAAGATCACGTCAGAATACCAGCCGTTCGTGAATTCGGGTCTGCCTACTGGCGAAGACGCCTATTATCCGCCAGTGGGAGCGATCTACGGTATCGAGGCGACCTATCGCTTCTGACGCCGCGGCGAAGCAACGGCCCGGGGACCAGCCGTTCCCCGGGCCAGCGCGACGCGTATCGGCGCGATCGGAGGAGTGCCCGCTTATGCCGTCCAAAATCGTTCCAGGCGGGCAGGCACGCAATCTCGACTATCCCGACACGCTGGCCAGCGAGGCGGCAGGCATTCCTATCGAGGACCACGACCTGCAACCGGTCGCCGACCATTCGCATCGCAAGGCGGAGCTGGTCCAGCTCGTCTCCGGAAACCTGTCGATCCGGTCCGCCGACGGCATCTGGACACTCCCGCCCGGCCGTGCCTTGTGGATTCCGCCCGGCACGTCGCATGCATCGCAGGGCTCGGGCGCCGTGGTGGCGCGATGCGTGTTTTTCGACCCTGCGCTCGTTCACGGCTTTCCCGGCCACTGCCACCTCGTTTTCGTGCATCCGCTGCTGCGCGAGATCATCGAGCGCCTCGTCGAACTCGGGCCCGGCGGCGCCCCGCCGAGCGAGCGCGAGCGGCGGCTCGTGGCGGTGCTGCTCGACGAGCTGGTCGCCGCGCGAACCGAACCCTTCCACTT
>NZ_DASWTD010000130.1:0-2517 GCF_036402335.1 Sphingopyxis sp.
GCCCCTCCACCATTCGCTTCGCGAACGGTCCCCCTCCCCAGGCTTCGCCACAGGGAGGAAGGCCCATCATTTCACCGTCCCCGCTTTTTCACCGGCCAGCCGCTTCGCGAGCAACCCGCGCGAGCGGTCGGCATAGGCGCGGCACGCGCCGGGCTTGTCGCTATACCGCCCCTCGCCCGCATTGTCGGGATGCGCCGAAATCAATATGTCGCACGGCAGTTCGTCCATCCGGCGGTAGCTCGCCTCGAAGCCCGCGACGAACGGTGCGCCGGCCGCGCTCGTATAGCGATAGCCGTCCGCGGTCACCGGGTTGAGGCTCGACGCAAAGACGATCGCCTTGCACGCTGCGGCCTCGCACGCTTGCCAGCTCCAGCTCATGCTGCCCATCGTATGCCCCGGCGTCGCCTGCGCGGTGATCGCGATCTTGCCGAGCTGCAGAACCTCACCATCCTTCACCACGCGCAGCCGCTCGACGCCCGGCCAGGTGCCACCATAGGCGAGCTGCGGATCGTCGGCCGCCATCGCACCCGCGCGCAAGCCTTCGGCGCCGCGGGCACTCGCCACCACCGTCGCCCCCGTGTCGCGCGTCAGCGCGGCGAACCCGCCGCCATGGTCCCAATGTGGTTCGGTGCTCAGAATATATTTGATGTCTGCGGGATCGAACCCCAGCGCACGGACATTGGCGAGGATCGCGGGTGCCGCCTGCGGCAAGGCGCCATCGATCAGCACCAACCCGTCGCCGGTGTCGATCAACGCAACGCTCAGGCCGCCGAAACCGACGAGGTAGCTCGTCCCGAAAATCTTCTCGGGCGGCAAGGGTTTCAGCCACTCCTTTGCGCGTTCGACGGCCATCGGCTTCGTCAGCGGGTCGTCGGTTGCCGCCTGCGAGGCTCCCGCCGTCCCGATCATCCACAAGGCCAGCGCGATCGTCTTCATCATCTTTCGTCTCCCTTCACCGATCGGGATGCCCATCGCGCGGTGGCTTCACAAAGCATCATTTCTCGACAAAGCCATGAGATTATCTCATATATAACCATGGATCGCGCCCAGCTCCCGCTCAACGCCCTGCGCGCCTTCGACGCGGCGGCCCGCCACCTCAATTTCACGCGCGCGGCGATCGAGCTGCACGTCAGCCAGGGCGCGGTCAGCCATCAGGTCGCGCAGCTCGAACGCCGCCTCGGCACGCGCCTCTTTCACCGCCTGCCGCGCGGCCTCGGACTCACCGACGAAGGCCATGCGCTCGTCCCCGTCCTCGCCGACGCCTTCGACCGCGTCGCCGCAACGCTCGACCAGTACGCCGACGGCCGTTTCCGCGAAGCGCTCAAGGTCGGCGTCGTCGGCACCTTCGCGACCGGCTGGCTGCTTCCGCGCCTCGACGGCTTCGCGCGCGCTTTTCCCACGATCGATCTCCGCATCTCGACCAACAACAACCGCGTCGACCTCGCTGGCGAAGCGCTCGATTATGCGCTCCGCTTTGGTGACGGGGCGTGGCACGGCACCCACGCCGAACCGTTGCGCGCGGCCCCGATGGCGCCGCTCTGCACCCCAGCGACCGCTGCGCGGCTCAAATCGCCCGCCGACCTCGTTCACGAGCGCCTGCTGCGCTCGTACCGCGCCGACGAATGGGCGCTCTGGTTCGCCGCCGCAGGGGTGCCCTTACCCGTCCTCCGCGGCCCGGTCTTCGACAGCTCGGCGCTGATGGCGTCGGCGGCGACCGCGGGCCTTGGCGTCGCGCTCGCGCCCCCGTCGATGTTCGCGCGCGAACTCGCGTCCGAACATCTGGTCCAGCCTTTCACGCTGACCATCGATGCCGGCCGCTACTGGCTCACCCGCCTGATGTCGCGCCCCGAAAGCGAAGCGATGTTGCGGTTCAGGAACTGGCTCGTTGCCGAAATCGCGGCCGAAGCGCCGCCCGTCTGATTCCGGTCGGGGTTCAGTTTTTCGATCTGCGCCGGTCGCGCCCCGTATCCGCGGACCCGGCGTCCGCGCGCATCGGCGCCAGTCGTTCAAAACCGTCGAGCTGGTCCTGCGCGCAAAAATTGACCATGCCCCAGTCATTGGTCTCATTGTCGGTCGTCCAGCGATCCAGACATATCCGAAAGGCCGACTGGAGGGCCTTGTCCAGATAGACAGCCTTGAACAGCGTATAATTGCGGTGGCTGATCACTTCGTCCTTGAAGCAATCTTCGAGGTCCAGCTCCGCCCTTTCTTCCTGTTCCTTTTTGCAATGAATGCGCGCCCGGTCGGCGTCGAACCTGTCCCCCGCAACCGATACGTCGGTCCACAAGGCCTGGTCGCGGCCCGAACATATCTCGATCATGTTCCAGTCGGGCCGCGCGTTCCCGCCATAGTCGGCGACGCAGCGCTCGAGCGCCGCGCGCAGGCCCGGTTTCGCATATTTGTGCAGCGCCGCGACCTCCCGGTGATCGCGGATCAGCCCTTTGACGCATTCGATCTGCGCGTCGAAATCATGGGCATCATTCTCGTCGACGCATTGCGCGACGGCAAGGCCGGGAT
>NZ_DASWTD010000131.1:0-6970 GCF_036402335.1 Sphingopyxis sp.
GCTCGTCGTCGTTGAGCAGGCCACCGATCGCGAGGATCTCGCCGTCGTCGACGGTCAGCACGGTTTCGAACGAGCGCTTGTTGAGGATGAGGTCGCTGTTGCGCGACGAGACCGGGCCCGCGACGCTCGAGACCTCCTGACGCAGGAACAATTTCACCTCGCCCGCGCCGTTGACCTGCGGCGTTACGTCGAGCTTGATGCCGACCTCTTCGCGCTGGACGGTGCGGAAGGCGTTGTCGAAATTGTCGCTGAGTGCCTCGCCCGTGGTGATCGGCACCTCCTGTCCGACGAGGAATTTCGCCGCCTGGTTGTCGAGCGTGACGATATGCGGGGTCGCAAGCAGGTTCGATGTCGTGTCCGATTTCACGGCGTTGATGATCGCGCCGAACACGGTGTTCTTGCCGATATCACCCGCGAACCCGGCGAAGCCGCCGGTGGCGGTCAGCAGCGATGCCGCCGCAGCTTCCTGCAGGCTGCTGCCGAGCGAACTATTGGTCTGTGTCACCGTCGTGTTGCCATTGACCGTCGTCGTCTGTTGCGACAGCTGGTTCGCCGCATAGGCGCCGCCGAGCGTCAGGATATTGGGCGAAGCATTGCTGTAGCTCGTCGCGACGAACGGAATATTCTTGCCGCCAAGCAGGAACTGGACGCCGAGCCGCTTGGCCGCGTCGTCGCCGATTTCGACGACGATCGCCTCGACCAGCACCTGTTGCCGCCGGCTGTCGAGCTGGCGGATCAGTTCGCCGAGCATCCGCTGCACTTCGCTGTTGGCGGCGACGATGATCGCGTTCGCGCCTTCGTAGCGCGTGACGATCGCGGGGCCGCGCGTCGAGATGCTGCCGGTACCGCCGGCGCCGGTCGATGCCGGCGGCGTCGCCGCCGGCGCCGGCGCGGGGGTGCCGTTCCCTCCCGACGACGAGGAAGAAGATGATGATGACGTTGCGGGCGGTAGGCCCGCCTTCTGCGCCGGATCGCTGCCCCCGCCGATCAGTTGCTGGATCGTCGGCAACAGCGTTTCGGCATTGGCATGTTCGAGCCAGTAGACGCGCAGTTCGGTGCCGCCCGCCGCTTTCTGGTCGAGGTCGTTCGCCATCGTGACGAAGCGCGCGACGAGCGCCTGGTCGCCGCGCAGCGCGATCGCGTTGCTGCTATCGATCGGCACGATCGCGACCGGCGCCTGCGCACCCTCGCCCGCCGCGGGAACGAGCGCCTGCAGCGCCGCGGCGATCTCGCGCGCACCGGCATTTTTCAGCGTGACGATCTGGCTGGTCGACGTATCGCGGTCGATGTTCGACGCCAGCGCGCGGATGCGGCGGATATTGTCGGCGAAGTCGGCGACGACGAGGCTGTTGGCGTTGCGGTTCGCGGTCAGCGAGCCCTGCGGGCTGACGAGCGGGCGCAGCGTTTCGACCGCGGCAACGGCGTCGATGTGGCGCAGGCGGATGATTTCGGTGACAAACTGGTTCTGCGCCGCGCGGTCGCTGCCGATACGGCCCGGCTGCGCCGCGGCGCCATCGATCGGCTGGACGCGATAGGCGCCGTTCGGCCCGGGCACCGCGACAAGGCCGTTCGAGCGCAGCGTCGCAAGGAAAATCTCGAAATATTCGCTACGCGACAGCGGCCGGTCGGTGACCACCGACACCTTGCCGTTGACGCGGCCGTCGATGACGAAGGTGCGACCCGTGATCCGCGCCGCATCCTGGATGAAGGCGCGGATATCGGCGTCGCGGACGTTCAGCGTATATTGCGCCGATACCGTCGTCGGCGTCGCCGAAACGAGGGCCGCTGCAAGCATGAGAGAAAGTTTGAGGCGCATAAAACCTATTGTTTCGAGAGGAAGATGGCGACGGGAACGACGCTGGCGCCGCGTTCGACTTCGAGTGACAGGCGCGCGCCCGGCGCGATCTGGCTGGCCATCGCGGCGGCGTCGCTCGCCGATCCGATCGGGCGCCCGTTGACCGAACGGATGACATCGCCCGGCCGCAAGCCCGCGGCGCGGAATATCGCGCCGTCGCCCTGCGGCTGGACGACCAGCCCGGTAACGCGGCCGTTTTCGGCGCGCGGAGCAAAGCCCACACCGACTTTGAGGTTCGCCGACGTCATCTCGCCGCTGGCCGAACTGGCGGTCGCCGCGGTCGACCCTGTTTCGGGCGTCGGCGCGGGCAGCGGGCTCGCGGGGTTGGCAATCGCCGCGTCGCCGCTCTGGTCGAGGAACAGGCTTTCGCGCGCGCCGCCGCGGTCGAGCAGCACATGGTCGAAAGCCACGCCGGCCAGCTTCACGCCGGGCGCGATTTCATCGCCGACAGCGTAGCTCGTCTGCACGCCATCCTCGCCCGCGATGATCGCCGATCCGCCGCCCGTCGCTTCGTTGAGGTTGATGCCGAACAGGGTCAGGCCCAGCGCGGTCACCGTCGCCGATGCCGGCCCCTGCGATGCGCTGCGGAAATAGGGATCGAAGCTGGAAAAGAGCGCGCGCCGTTCGGCGGGCGAGGCGATCACCGCCGTCTGCGGTTGCCACGCGCCGAGCGGCGACAGCGGGGTCAGGATCGTCCAGAGCAGGCGGACGAGTTGCCATACGAGGAGCGCGCCGAGGAGCGCGACGAGCAGGTGCGGCCAGATTTCGCGGGGGCCGCGCCTGCCGCCCCGCAACCATGCGGGCAGACCGCGCGGCAGCCGAATGGCCGATCCGGGCATCAGCGTCGCCATGAAATGTCCCTGTCCCCCTGAGGCTGAAGTTGCCGTCGCGAATCGCCTAGGGGCGATTGGTGACAATCAGTTGACGGGAAGATTACAGTTTTTTGTCAGTCGGGCGAGTCCGGCGCCGACTTTGCGCGCAGAACGCCCCTCCCCCGAAGGGGAGGGGTCGCGCGATCCTAAAACTTCAGCGACGCGCTGAGCGAGAAGATCCGGCCCAGCTTGTAGCGGTTGAAATAGACCTTGTTGTCGCCCGAGGTCTGCACTTCCTGATATTTGCGCCCGGTCAGGTTGCGCGCCTCGAACTTCAGCTCGATTTCCTTGTTGAGCAGCGTCACGCCCTGGCGCGCGACGAAGTCGAGCTGGATGCCGGGTTTTTCCTTGATGTCGGGCTGAAGCGACGGGCCGCGGCTGGTGACGCGCGGGCTGGAATAGGTGAGAAGCAGCGTCTGTTGCGATAGCTTGTCCTGATCCTCGAGCCCGATCTGAAGATTCACCAGATGATCCGACTGTCCGGTCATCGCCGACCCGTCGAAGAAGAAGATCGTCGCCGGGCGTTCGACCCCGTTGACGACCGTGATGTCGTCGGCGCCAACTTTGATTTCGGACTTGGTATAAGTGTAGTTGCCGATCAGCACGAGGCGGCGGCTTGCCCAGAAGGGCGAGTCCGACAGCGTATCGAGCGCAAAATATTTCTGCAGTTCGACCTCTGCGCCATAGAGCGTCGCCTTCGGCGCGTTGGCGTAGCTCGTCTGGACAAGATTGTCCGACGCGGAGGTATAGGCTTCGATCGGGTTGTCGATCGACTTGTAGAAGGCAGCCGCGGTGAAACGCTGGTCCTTGGCGAAATACCATTCGTACCGGAGCTCGGCATTCCACAGCTCGCTGTCATTGAGCGACGGGTTACCCGAATAGAGGCGGTTCGATTCGGGATCCTGATAGACCTGCGCGACCAGTTCGCGGAACTGCGGACGCGCGATCGTCTTTGACCCGTTGAGGCGCACCTGCATATCGGGCGCGGCTTCCCAGGTCAGCGTGACCGCGGGCAGCCAATAGCTGTTGTTGAGGTTCGTCGGGACGATCGCGGTCGACCCCGTATTGAACAGGTCGACCGGCGACACCGTCTGCTTGCCGTCTTCATAACGGACGCCGGCGTTGATGTTGAGCCCCGGTACCAGTTCGGCCTGGAGTTGCGCATAACCGGCGTGCGTTGTCAGCTGGGCGTCGAATGCAGCGGTACCGTCCTGCGACGAGGTTTCGAGCAGCACGATGTCATAGAGCTGGATCGTCGCGTCGGAGAGCAGATAATCGGGGCGCAATTGCTGCACCGCAATCGGCAGATTGTTGCCGCGGAACAGGAAAGCCCGGCGTACCGAGGACCGCTGCGTGTCGGAATAGGCGTAGCCCACCGTCGCGGTGATACGCGGCGCAAGCTCGTAGGACAGATCGACACCGCCCGACCACAGGTCTTCGCTGAGGTCGGAAAAGGCGATGCTGGCGTCACCCTTGTTGCCGCCGAGATCGTTGACGAATTTGTCGCCGACGGGATCTTGGTCGAGCGGCAGGTTCGACCGGATATAGGTGAAGCTGCGCTCATAGGGCGCCTCGCGCTGCGAATTGGCATAGGCGCCGCGCAGGTCGACCTTGAGCCGGTCGAAGTGGAGTTCGCCGACGAACTGGGTGTTGATCAGCTGACGCTCGTACCACGCGGTGTCCTGGCGCAGGATATCGCGGTCGGGCTGGTTCTGGTTGCGTCCGAGCCCGAGACGCGACTGTTTCAGCGTGTCGCGGATGAATAAATTGGTCCAGCGGAACTTGTGGTCGCCGAGTTCGAGCCCGAAACCGAGGAGGCCGTTCACGACGATGCGGTTGTCGGTAATGACGCGCTGGAAACTCGTCTGCGGCACGCCTTCGAGATCCTGCTCGAGCGACGTCTGTTGCAGCGTGTCGCGGGTGCGCCACTTGTTGCTGATGCCCAGCGTCGCGATGATGCCGAGTTCGCCATTGGGAAGCGTGATCGTGGTGCCGCCCGTGATGCCCGCCGACCAGTTGACCGGAATATGATCATTCTGCTGGAGCAGCGACGTCTCGGCGTTGACCATCTCCATTTCGATCTTCTGGAGGTCTTCGCGCGTGAAATCGGCGCCGTCGAGGATCGGCTTGCCGCTGGCGAAGGCCGCCTTGAGCAGCGGCGGGATATCGCGCGTGCCGTCGTCGAACCCGGTCCAGTCGGTATCGCTGCCATAATAGGTGTAGCCGAGCTCGTTCGTCGTCTCGCTGTCCCAGCCGATGCCGCCGCTGATCGTAAGGAAGCTCTCGCGCGGGATCGCCTTGGTCGTGAGGTTGATCACGCCGCCGCCGAATTCACCGGGGAAGTTCGCCGAATAGCTTTTCTGGACGAGCGTCGAATCGATGACGTTCGAGGGGAAGATGTCGAGCGGAACGACGCGCTTCAGCGGCTCGGGGCTTGGCAGCGGCGAACCGTTAAGCAGCGCCAGCGAATAACGGTCGCCAAGGCCACGGACATAGACGAAGCCGCCGCCGACGACCGACAGGCCGGTAACGCGCTGGAGCGAGCCCGAAATATCGCCTTCACCCGTGCGCGCAATGTCGGCCGAGGACAGCACCGACACGACTTCCGGCGTCGCGCGGACGATATTGGGAGTATAGCGGCCGGTGACGATGATTTCGGCATCGGCGCCGCCGGGGATCGAAACATCCGCCTCTTCGTCCTGCGCCGCCGCATCGCCGGTAGCCGGCGCCTCGGCGGTCACGGGCGGAGCGTCGGGTGCCGGCGCGCCAGTATCCTGCGCCAGCGCCGCAGGCGCGACAAGGGCAGAGCTGAGGAGGAGCAGGCTGGCGAAAATCGGCCGCTTGGTCATGTGGAATGTCCCCAAGAAAATGTAGGAAGGGAGCGGGCCGGCCGGTCAGGCGTGCCCGCTCCCCATTGGATCGCGAGCGATCAGGCCATCGGAATGACGTTGCAGCTCTTGCTGTCGGTGCCGAAGTCGGCGGTCGACGAGTTGCAGGTCCAGCTCTTGTACCAGCCATCGTTGGCGTCGCGGACGGCGCCGACATAGGCGGTGGTGTCGAAGAAGGCGTTGATCGCTTTCGCGTCGTAAGCCGTCAGTGCGGTTTCGGCCGTTCCGTTGATGAACAGGTTGGCCAGCGTCGGGACGAAATCCGAACGGTTGTTCGTCCCGGCCTGGAAGATCGCCTGCACCATTGCGTCGGTGACCGGCGGAGTGGGCGAACCGCGGAAGGGCTGGCTGTTGCACTGCATCGCAACCGAGAAGAACTTCGGCGGCCCCTGATCGTCGAGAGCGGCATCGGCGTCGCGGACCGTCGTTGCGCTGTTCATGCCGAGGCAGCGGAAGCCCGGTGCCACGATCAGGCCGTTGGCGAACGTATAGTCGGCGCCGCCGCGGATCAGGATCGACACGCCGTTACCCGCCGTATTGTTGCGGTGGATATAGGTGAAGTTCGAGATCGCGACGCGCTGGCGCGGGGTCGTGTCCTCGTTGCCGTTCGAGTCGATTTCCATCATCGAGTCGCCCAGCGTGCCGCCGGCGCGCTGCACGCCGATGACATACTGGATATTGCCCTGGTAGCCGACGTCGGTGTCGAGGCCGTCATCCTCGGCGCCGGTAACAACCAGATGCTTCATGTTGACGCGGCCGCCGAACACTTCGATGCCGTCGTCCGAGCTGTTGTGGATCTGGATGTGGTTGAGCGTGGTGCCGCTGCCGGTGCCCGACGGCGTCAGCCCCTGCAGTTCGACGCCTTCGGCGAGCGCGAAGCCCGAGAAACGGATCTGGACATAGCTCATGGTACCCGAATTATCGGTCGGGGTGCCGCCGCCATAGAGCGCGTTCGACGCGCCTTCGGTCTTGCGCTCGCAGGTTGCGGTACCCGGCGTGCCGCCCGACCCTTCGTTACAGTCGGTGACCGGCGCGCGGCCGAGCAGGACGACGCCGCCCCACATCTGCGATGCCTGGTCGAGGTCGGCGGCCGGCCGGATGACGTTGCCGCGGCCAGTGAAGACGATCGGCTGCGTCGGGGTGCCAACGGCATCGATCTTGTTGCCGCGGTTGACGACGAGGAATGACGTGCCCGTCGCGCCGAAGATGGTGACGCCCGGATCGATCGTCAGCGTGACGTCGGCGGCGTCGCCGGCTTCCTCGGTCGGACCCTGGTCGGTGCCGACGTCGACGCGGCCGGGAAGCGAATAGATCACGCCGTCGGCCTTCGGGATCGCGGTCGTGGTGTTGAAGCG
>NZ_DASWTD010000132.1:0-5349 GCF_036402335.1 Sphingopyxis sp.
TTCGACGACCGCGCGGCCGCTTTCGTCGACGCGCAGGTTCATCGTCGCCTTGCGTCCGCATTCGCACACCGCTTTCAGCTCAACGAGCGCGTCGGCGATCCCGAGCAACGCCGCCGAACCCGGGAAAAGCTCGGCCGAAAAATCGGTGCGCAGGCCATAGCAGAGCACCGGAATATTCGCCTCGTCGGCGAGCCGCGCCAGCTCGAGCACCTGCGCGCGGGTCAGGAACTGCGCCTCGTCGACGAGTACGCAGGCGAGCGGCCGTTCGGCATGTTCGGCATTCACCGCTCCCCACAGATTGCTGTCGGGATCGAATTTATGGGCTTCGGCCATCAGCCCGATGCGGCTCGTCACCTGTCCGGCGCCATAGCGATCGTCGAGCGCCGCGGTCCACAGCATCGTTTCCATCCCGCGCTCGCGATAATTGAAATCCGCCTGCAACAGCGTCGTCGATTTGCCGGCATTCATGCTGGCGTAGTAGAAATAGAGCTTGGCCATGGCGCCCAATAGCGCGGACATGGCCAGCGCACCAGTTGCCAGAGCCCGGCGTCAGGACCCTAAAGCACGAGCCGCCAATGTTCGCTCTGCTCGGGCTTGCCGAACTCGTCGTGGGTTTCGGCGCTTTCGATCACAAAGCCATGGTCCGCGTAGATGGCACGCGCCGATGCGAGGACGGTGTGCGTCCACAGCACCAGTTCGGCATAGCCCGCCTCGCGCGCGAAGGCGATGCAGCGCCCGACGAGATCGCCGCCGAGCCCATGGCCGCGCGCCGCAGGGTCGACATAGAGCAGGCGCAGCCGCGCCACCGTGTCCGTCTCCGCCACGAGAAAGACGCTGCCGAGCAGTTCGCCGTGCCGTTCGGCGACCCAGCATTGCTCGCGGCGATCCTGAAAGTCGCGAACGAAACGGCTCGTAATCTCGCCGATCAGCACTTCCATCGTATCGCCCCACCCATAGGCATTGCGATAATAGACCGCCTGTTGCGCGGTGATCAGCCCCATGTCGCCCGGCTGCCACAGGCGGATCGCGGGCGGCGGCAGCGGAGCCCCCGCCAGCCGCGCCTCGATCCACGCCAGCCGCTCGGCCAGCCCGGCCTGCTCGTCGCGCGACAGGTGCGCAAGCGTCGCCGACGTCGATGCGGCCGTGGCCCGGTCGAGTTCGGAAAAAAATGTTTCGCCGACCGGGGTGAGCCGAACCGGATGCTCGCGCGCATCGGCACCACGCGTCCGCGCGATCCAGCCCTGCTGGGTGAAGCGGCGCAATATGCGGCTGAGATAACCGGGATCGACCGACAAAGCCTCGACGATGCGCTTCGACGCAAGCGGCTGTCCTTTTGCGATTTCGTAAAGAATCCGCGCTTCGATCAGCGACAGTTCGCTGCCCATATAGCCGGGGCCGAGCACCCCGGCAAAGCGGGTGTAGAAGCGGTTGAAGCGGCGCAACGCAGCAGTGGCGGCGTCGGGAGCGGCCGCGCGATCGTCGGCAAGGGGGAGGTTGACCGATGGCATGCCGACTGGATGAGGCAATTATTTGACTTTGTCAACTATCTCGCCGGGCCGGCCGCTTGACACGCTCGAACCCCCTGTCATGCTGCGCACCAAGAATGCAGCATTTTGAGTGGGGAGAGCTGCCATGCGGCTGATGCCGGTGACCGATGCGATGTTCCTGTGGGGCGAGAGTCGCGAGATGCCGATGCATATCGGCGGCATCAACCTTTACACCTTGCCCGATGGCGTCGACGAGACCGAGTGGCTCAACGACCAGCTTGCGCTCCTTCGCCAGTCGGAGGGCCTGCGCCGGCCGTTCAGCGAGGTGCTCAAGCTGACCCCGTTCGGGCAATATGGCCCGATCCGCCTCGAACCCGACCGCGACATCGACATGCATTACCACGTCCGCGCCGCAGCGCTGCCCAAGCCCGGACGGTACCGCGAGATGTTCGAACTCGCCTCGCGCCTCCATTCGGGACTGCTCGACCGGACGCGGCCCTTGTGGGAGATCACCCTGATCTCGGGCTTGCCAAACCGCCAGATCGCGACCTTCAAGAAAGTGCATCACGCATTGATGGACGGGGCGGCGAGCATCCATTTCTACAATTCGATGCTGTCGGCGGACCCCGCGGAACGGCGCGGCGCCTCGCCACTCTCGGTCGAGGCCTATGAAGCCTACAAGCGTCTCTTTCCGCCGCCGAAAAAGCCCGCGCGCCCGAGCCTGACCGATATCAAGGCGATCGGCGATTTCCTGAAGGAGCAATGGGGCAACAGCGTCGGGGTGACCAAGGCGCTCAACCAGTATCTGGCGGCGATGTTCGGCATCGGCGGCGACGGCCTCGCGACGCCCTTCGCCGGGGTACCGCGCACCAGTTTCAACCGCAACATCACCGGCGCGCGCCGCTTCGTCGCGCAGAGCTGGTCACTGGAACGGGTCAGGGCGATGGGCAAGGCCTATGACGGCACGATCAACGACGCGGTGCTCGGTATGTGCGCGGGGGCGATGCGCAAATATCTGCAATCGCTGAACGAGCTGCCCGACAAGCCGCTGAAGGCCATGGCGCCGGTTTCGATCCGGCCGAAGGACGATATCGATTCGGGCAATTCGGTCGCGTCGGTGACCGCCAATCTCGCGACGCATATTGACGATCCGGCAACGCGCATGGCGATGATCCAGGAGTCGATGAATTCGGCGAAGGCACAGCTCCGCGCGATGACCGCGGCGCAGATCCAGCTCTATACCGCGATCACCAGCTTTCCCATGATGCTGACCGCGCTGACGCGCACCGCTGACAAATTCCCCGCCTATTCGGTGACGATCTCGAACGTCCCGGGACCGCGCGAGCAGATGTACTGGAACGGCGCACGCCTCGACGGCATGTATCCCGCGAGCATCCCCGTCGACGGCATGGCGATGAACATTACCCAAGTGTCGAATTTCCGGAATATCGACTTCGGCATCACCGCGTGCCGGCGCAGCGTCCCGCATGCCCAGCGGATGATCGACTATCTGGAGGAAGCCCTGGTCGAACTGGAACAGGCGGCGGGGATCAAGGCGCCGAAGTCAAAAACCTAGGCCGTTCGCATCGAGCGAAGTCGAGATGCCCCTCGGCTTCGCGCCATCCTTCGTCGTGTCTCGACGTCGCGCGACACGAACGGAAGTTAGGCGTTGTCTTCGCCTTCCGGCGCGGCCAGATCCCGCGCCACTTTCGGGTCGCGCAGCAATTTTTCGATATGGCTCGCCTCGTCGAAGCTTTCGTCGGCGAGGAATTTCAGCTTCGCGGCATATTTCATCCGCACCTTCGACGCGACGGTCTTCTGCAGATAGGCGGTGTTGGTACGCAGCGCCTTCAGCACCGCTTCCTCGTCCTTGCCGAGCAGCGATTTCACGAACACCGTGGCGTGGCGCAGGTCGGGCGACATGCGGACTTCGGTGATGCTCACCGGATGCGTTGCGAGCACATCGTCATGGACGTCGCCGCGCGCGAGGATTTCGGACAGCAGGTGGCGGACCTGCTCGCCGACGCGCAGCACGCGGACCGAGGGGCCGCTATCCCTTTTCCGGTCCTTTTCGGTTTTCATCGCCTAATCCTTTGCCTCTTCGTCCAGTTTCGCGATGATCCGGGCGATCGAACGCATATTGCGCGCGGTCCCTTTGTGGCCGAGCCGCCGTTCGATCAACCGCGCGTGCAGCTTGCTGTCGGCCGCCCCGTCGCCAAAGTCGATGTAGAGTGCCCGGTCGCCGAGCGCGAGGCGCTCGTTCGGGCGAACGCGGTGGTCGGTCGCCAGTGCGTCGAACTGCTCTGCGGTCGGCTGGCCATCGAGGAACATCGTGTGGACGATGCGGTCCTCGTTCGTGCCCGCAAAGGGATTGTCGGCGATCGCCGCAGCAAGCTCGTCCCGATCGCGCACCAGCGCCGCGCTGGTCATATCGAACCGCTCATCGACCATGATCGACAATTTCTCTTCGAGCCCGCGCGTCGGCCGCGCGTCATGGTCGAACAGCACATTGCCGCTTGCCACGACGGTTTCGACATTGCTGAAGCCCTCGGCCTCGAACGCCGAACGCAGGTCGGCCATCGTCAGCCGGTTGCCACCGACGTTGATGCTGCCGAACAATGCCACATAGCGAGCCATGCCGGCACCTCCTGACCTGCGACGAGCGGACGCCCCTTACAGCGTCCGTTCGCGCATTTCGACTTCGAAGACTTCGAGGTTGTCGCCCGCCTTGATGTCGTTGGTATCCGACAGCACGACACCGCATTCGAGACCGGCGCGCACTTCGGCGACGTCGTCCTTGAAGCGGCGCAGCGACGCGATGGTGGTCGCCGAGACGATGACGTCGTCGCGCGTGAGGCGTGCATGCAGCCCCTTGCGGATGACGCCTTCGAGCACGAGCAGACCCGCGGCCTTGTCGCGCTTGCCGGCGGGGAAGACGTCCTTGACCTCGGCGCGGCCGACGACGGTTTCGATCCGTTCGGGGCCCAGTTCGCCCGCCATCTCTTTCCGGATTTCGTCGGTCAGGTGATAGATGACGTCATGGTACATGAAGCGCACCTTTTCGCGCTTCGCGATATCGCGCGCCTTGGCGTTCGGACGGACGTTGAAGCCGATGATCGGCGCCTTGGTCGCCGCCGCCAGCGTCACGTCGCTTTCGGTGATAGCGCCGGCGCCCGACTGGAGAATGCGGACGCGGATCTCGTCGGTCGACAGCTTGTTCAGCGCATTGGAGATCGCCTCGACCGAACCCTGCACATCGCCCTTGATGATGACCGGGAACTGGATGACGCTTGCCTTGTCGGCGAGCGCCTCGAACATGCCCTCGAGGCTGACCGGCGCCTGAACGGTACGCTTGCGCGTCGCCTGTTCCTGACGATAGGCCGCGACTTCGCGAGCACGCGCCTCATTCTCGACAACGGTGAGCGTATCGCCCGCCATCGGGACACCGCCCAGACCGAGCACTTCGACCGGCATCGACGGCGTCGCCGATTTGATCTGCTTGCCCTGATCGTCGATCAGCGCGCGGACACGGCCGCTTTCGGCGCCGCAAACGAAGATGTCGCCGACCTTGAGCGTCCCGCGGCGAACGAGGATCGTCGCCACCGGACCGCGCCCCTTGTCGAGCTGCGCCTCGACCACCGTGCCTTCGGCGGCGCGGTCGGGGTTGGCTTTCAGCTCCATGATCTCGGCCTGCACCGCGATCGCTTCGAGCAGCTTGTCGAGCCCGGTCTTCTTCAGCGCCGACACTTCGACATTCTGGACGTCGCCGCCCATTTCCTCGACGACCAGCTCATGTTCGAGCAGGCGTTCGCGGACGCGCTGCGGATTGGCGCCTTCCTTGTCGACCTTGTTGATCGCGACG
>NZ_DASWTD010000133.1:0-4168 GCF_036402335.1 Sphingopyxis sp.
TACAAGGGGCTGCTTCGATTCATCACGTGCGGATCCGTCGACGACGGTAAGTCCACGTTGATCGGACGGCTCCTATATGAATCGAAGATGATCTTCGAGGACCAGCTCGCCGCGCTCGAAGCCGACAGCAAGCGCGTCGGCACGCAAGGGCAGGAGATCGACTTCGCGCTCCTCGTCGACGGCCTCGCGGCCGAGCGCGAGCAGGGGATCACGATCGACGTCGCCTACCGCTTTTTCACGACCGAGAAGCGCAAGTTCATCGTCGCCGATACGCCCGGCCACGAGCAGTACACGCGCAACATGGTCACCGGCGCATCGACAGCCGACCTTGCGGTCATCCTGATCGACGCGCGCAAGGGCGTGCTCACCCAGACGCGCCGCCACAGCTTCCTCGCGCACCTGATCGGTATCAAGCATATCGTGCTCGCGGTGAACAAGATGGACCTTGTCGGTTACGACAAGAGTGTCTTCGACCGCATCACGCTGGCGTACCGCGCCTTCGCGAGCGAAATCGGCATTACGAATTTCACCGCGATCCCGATCTCGGGCTTCAAGGGCGACAATATCACCGCGCTGTCGGACAATACGCCCTGGTTCAAGGGGCCGGCGCTGATCGAGCATCTCGAAACTGTCGAGATCGGCGCCGCCGCCGACGAAGCCAAGCCGTTCCGTCTGCCGGTGCAATGGGTCAACCGCCCGAACCTCGATTTCCGCGGCTTTTCGGGCCAACTCGCGAGCGGCAAGGTCAGGCCCGGCGACGCCGTGCGTATCCTGCCCAGCGGCAAGACCACGACCGTCGACCGCATCGTCACGCTGGATGGTGATCTCGATGAGGCGGTCGCGGGCCAGTCGGTGACGCTGACGCTTGCCGACGAGGTCGATTGCTCGCGCGGTGACGTCATCGCCGCCGCCGATGCGCCGCCCGAGGCTGCCGATCAGTTCGAGGCGACGCTTGTCTGGATGGCCGATGAGGCGATGATCGCGGGCCGCGCCTATTGGCTCAAGCTCGCGACGCAGAGCGTCTCGGCGACGATTCAGCCACCGAAGTATGAGATCAACGTCAACACGCTCGACCATCTCGCGGCGAAGACACTCGAGCTCAACGGCATCGGCGTCGTCGAACTGTCGACCGACAAGCCGATCACCTTCGAGGCTTATGAGGACAATCGGACGCTCGGCGGTTTCATCCTGATCGACAAATTGACCAACGCGACCGTCGCCGCTGGCATGCTGCACTTCAGCCTCCGCCGCGCACAGAATGTCCATTGGCAGGCGACCGATATCGACCGCGACATGCGCGCGAACCTCAAGAACCAGCGCCCCGCGCTGCTGTGGTTCACCGGCCTGTCGGGGTCGGGCAAGTCGACGATCGCGAATCTCGTCGAGAAGAAGCTGCACCGGATGAACCGCCACAGCTTCCTGCTCGACGGCGACAATGTCCGCCACGGGCTCAACCGCGACCTCGGCTTCACCGAGGCCGACCGGATCGAGAATATCCGCCGCGTCGGCGAGGTTGCGAAACTGATGACCGATGCCGGACTGGTCGTCATCACCGCCTTCATTTCGCCCTTCAAGGCCGAGCGCGATATGGTGCGCAGCATGCTGCCCGAGGGCGAGTTCATCGAGATATTCATCGACACCCCGCTCGCCGAGGCCGAGCGCCGCGACGTGAAAGGTCTCTACAAAAAGGCGCGCGCCGGGCAGCTCAAGAATTTCACCGGCATCGACAGCCCTTACGAGGCACCCGAAAGCCCCGAGATTCGTATCGACACAACCGCGATGACGCCCGAAGAAGCGGCGGACCTGATCATCGATCGCTTGCTGGGATAGATATGACTGCGGGGGAAACCGACGAACAGCTCGCTGAACGGCTCGCCGCAGTCGCGGGCCTTATGCTGCTCGATCTTCAAATATCGGGCAAATTTGTCGGCAAGTCGCTCGGTCAGGCAGGCGACGCGCGGGCGAATGCGATGCTGATGCACGAACTCCGCGCTGCACGCCCCGACGATGCCATCCTGTCCGAAGAGGAAAAGGACAATGTCGTTCGCTGCAACAACAAGCGTGCGTGGATCGTCGATCCGCTCGACGGCACGCGCGAGTATAGCGAAGGTCGCAGCGACTGGGCGGTGCATGTCGCGCTCGCGATAGAGGGCGTTCCGACGGTCGGCGCCGTGGCGCTGCCGGGGCTGGGCCTGACGCTGACCTCGGGTTCGCCGAAACCGCTCGAGCCCGCAAACGTTCCGCTCAAAATGCTGGTGAGCCGCACGCGGCCCGCCGCCGAAGCCGTCCATGTCGCGGAAAAGATGGGCGCCGAACTGCTCGCCATGGGGTCGGCAGGCGCCAAGGCGATGGCTGTGGTGCGCGGCGAGGCCGACATCTACCTTCATACCGGCGGGCAATATGAATGGGACAATTGCGCCCCGGCCGCCGTAGCGATTGCCGCAGGCCTGCACGTCAGCCGCGTCGACGGATCGCCGCTCGTCTATAATTGTGCCGACCCCTATCTCCCCGATCTGCTGATCTGCCGGATGGAGCTGGCCGAAGAGGTGCTGCGCCTCGCCGCACAATATTCGCCAGCCGGGTAGGGCCGCTGCCATTCCGGGCGGGCCGCATATTTCGTTCTTGGCTGGCCGTTCACCAGAGGCCATGAGGAAGCATGATCGACCTTTCATCGTGGCTTCTGCCGCTGTCCATCGCGCTTGCACCGGCAGCAGCCGATCCTGATCGCTTCACCGATGGTGGCGTGACATATATTCTTTATGCCGACACCTACCGTCAGGTGGATGACGAGGTACGGCAAATCGGCTTTTCACTCGAAATGACCAAGGCTGAAGGTGCGCCGGACAATGCCGTCGCCATGAATGGCGTCGTTCAGGTAAACTGCGGCACGCGCAGCGCTCGCATGGTCGGCCCGCAGCTATTCGACGACAAAAATCAGCCCATCGCCACCGATGTGTCAGGCCCCGACCATAACTCGCCTTGGGAAGAGTTGGGAACAACCGCTTCGGACCAGCATCTTTACCGCAGGGTCTGCGAGCGGGAAAAATCGGCGCCATAGCGCCGGGGTGCATCGACCGCAGTCGGTACCCGGACTAAATGGCAGCGTCGCCGGACCGAACGCCGGTTGCCAGCCGGTGCGACACGTCCTAATCCGTTGCATCGAAAAACCGAATACGGGAGATGTGCGATGACCGACCTGCCTGAAACCAACCTCACCATGCTGACGCTCGTGAAGCCCGAAGGGCAACTCGAAGTCTCGCTCGAACGCCGTCCGATGCCGAAACCAAAGCCGCACGAAGTGCTGGTGAAGGTGCTCGCCGCGCCGATCAACCCGTCGGACCTCGGCCTGCTGTTCGGCGGCGCCGACATGTCGACCGCGCGCGCCTCGACCCGCGAAGGCCTGCCTGTCATCACCGCCGATGTCCCGCCTGCCGGAATGCGCGCGATGGGCGGACGCATCGGCGATGCGCTCGCGATCGGCAACGAAGGCTGCGGCACCGTTGTCGCGGCAGGGGATACGCCCGAGGCACAGGCGCTGCTCGGCAAGACCGTCGCGCTGCTCGGCGGCGAGATGTATGCCGAATATCGCTGCCTGCCGGTGCAGATGGTGATGCCGCTGCCCGACGGCACCGATCCGGCCGATGGCGCCTCCTGCTTCGTCAACCCGCTCACGTCGCTGGCTTTCACCGAGACGATGCGGATGGAGAACCACAGCGCGATCGTCCATACCGCCGCGGCGTCGAACCTGGGCCAGATGCTCGTCAAGATCTGCGCCAAGGACGGCATCCCGCTCGTCAACATCGTGCGCAGCGATGCGCAGGTCGAAATTCTGAAGGGCATCGGCGCGAAATATATCGTCAACAGCAGCGCCGACGATTTCATGGAGCGGCTGGTCGATGCGATCGCCGAAACCGGCGCGACATTGGGCTTCGATGCGACCGGGGGCGGCAAGCTCGCGGGGCAGGTGCTGACCGCGATGGAAGCCGCCGCGGTCAAGCGCATGACGACCTACAGCCGCTACGGCTCGGACACGTTCAAGCAGGTCTATATCTATGGCGCGCTCGACCTGTCGCCGACGACCTTCTCGGCGCGCAGCTTCGGGCTGACGTGGGCGCTCGGTGGCTTCCTGCTGACGCCGTTCATGGCGAAGGCGGGCATGGAGACCGTC
>NZ_DASWTD010000134.1:0-5791 GCF_036402335.1 Sphingopyxis sp.
AGTCTAGCAGCAAAATACCGTCATCGGTCACCGCGAGCCGGTCGGCGTCCTGCCGCACCAACCCCTGGCGTTCCAGCCGCGCGACCGCATCGCCATCGACGAAGGCCGCGCGCGCCAGCCCGCTCCGCGCCTCGATGCGCGCGAGGTCGATCCCGTCGGTCAGCCGCAGCCCCATCAGCATCGCCTCGGTCGCGCGCTCATGCGCCGGCAGGTCGGTTTCGACTTTCAGCCCATGGCCGTTGCGCTCGACCGCCGCGATAAAATTCTCGGGCTTCTTGTGCCGCTCGGTCGCTTGGCCCAGCCGCCGCCCATGCGCTCCGGGGCCGACGCCGGCATAGTCGGCGTAACGCCAGTAAGCGAGATTGTGGCGGCTCTCTTGCCCGGTGCGCGCGTGGTTCGAAACCTCGTATCGCGGCAGGCCGGCGGCGCGCGTCATCGCCTGCGTCGTGTCGAACAGGTCGGCGGCGGTGTCACCGTCGGGGATAGTGAGGTCGCCCTTCGCCGCCAATGTCGCGAAGCGCGTGCCGGGTTCGATGGTGAGCTGGTAGAGCGAGAGGTGGTCGGTCCCGAACGCCAGTGCCCCGGCCAACTCGCTTTCCCACGCCGCCAGCGCCTGTCCCGGCCGCGCGTAAATCAGGTCGAAGCTGACGCGCGCGAAATGTTCCTGCGCGGTCGCGATGGCGCGGCGCGCATCATCCTCGCTGTGCGCACGACCCAGAAATTCAAGCACTTCGGAATCGAAACTCTGCACGCCTATCGAAACGCGATTGACCCCCGCCGCCGCAAGGTCTGCGAAATTGGCGACTTCGACCGAATTGGGGTTCGCCTCCAGCGTGATCTCGACGTCATCGGCGAGTCCCCACGCGCGCTCCGCCGCCGCAATCACCGCAGCCACGGTAGCGGGCGGCATCAGGCTCGGCGTGCCGCCGCCGAAGAAGATCGAGCCCACGCTGCGTCCCGGCAGCAGCCCCGCCTCATGCTGCAAATCGGCCAGCAACGCCTCGCGCCACACCGCCTGATCGACACTTTCGCGCACATGGCTGTTGAAGTCGCAATAGGGGCATTTCGACACGCAGAAGGGCCAATGGACATAAAGAGCGAGCGGTTCGGCCATGCGGCGCCCCCTACTCCCTTTCGTCCTGCACACAAAAGCCGGAATCGCCTGCCAGCGCTTCAGGGTTTCAGCAGGCGCGCGATGTGGGCGCGAATATCCGCGGGCCACGCCGCCACGATCGCGCCGAATGCCGCATCGTCGTCGCGGTACAGCGCGCGTAGCGCCTCTTCATATCCCGGCCGGTCGCCGCAGACATGACTCATGAAATTATAGGCGGCATCCCTGCGCTGCTTCGCATCGGGCGCACCCTTGCTCGCGGCCTCGACCAGCCGGCGCAACGCGGCCGACGCCCCCCCGGGCTGGGCGCCGAGCCAGTCCCAGTGCCGCGGCAACAGCGTGACCTCGCGCGCTTTGACGCCAAGCCGCGGCCGGCCGGCCGATGGCGCAGGTGCCGTCTTGGCCGCGTCCCAATAGTCGAGGTCGGCCAGCCGCCCCGTGGCGTCGTCGAACACCAGAATCGCACCGAGATCGGAGGGATAGCGGTCCTCGAGCGTGCGGGTTACGGCCTCGCGGCTCCCCGAAGCGAGGTACATGTCGCCGAGGAAGGCGGTGACAGAAGCATGGTCATGGGTCATGCCGACTCTATTATACCCGGATAAATTCGAGTCAATATCACCCGGGTAAAATAATGCTAGCTGAACGCTCCCGCGACGAGCTTGCCAAAGGCATCGGCCCGGTGGCTGATCGCATGCTTCTCGGCGGGATCGATTTCGGCATAAGTCAATGTATTGCCGACCGGTACGAAGACCGGATCATAGCCGAAACCGAGCTTGCCGCGCGGCGGCCACGTCAGATGGCCCTGCGCGGCACCTTCGTAAACATCGGCATGTCCGTCGGGCCACGCGAGCGCCAGCGTGCAGATAAAGCGCGCGCTGCGGTCGACGTCGTGTCCCTGTTCGACGAGCAGGCCTTCGACCTTGCCCATCGCCATATACCAGTCGCGGCCCGGGTTGCCCTCGAACCACTGCCGCTCGGCCCAGTCGGCGGTATAGACCCCGGGGCGTCCGCCGAGCGCCGCAACCGCGAGCCCGCTGTCGTCGGCAAGCGCGGGCAACCCCGCCGCCGACGCGCTGGCATGCGCTTTCAGCAGCGCATTCTCGCGAAAGCTCTTCCCCGTCTCCTCAGGCTCGGGCAGCCCGAGGTCGCCCGCCGACACGGGCTCGATCCCGAATGGTTCGAGCAGCGCGCGGATCTCGCGCACCTTGCCTGCATTGTGGCTGGCGATCACGAGTTTGCCGGGAGCGAGCCTGCGCGTCATCTCAGCGGCCCGTCGCCCTACCCGTTGCCGCGTCCTGCGCCGCGAAAATCTCGCCGCAACCGATGCGCGCGAGGCGGAGCAGGCGGAGCAGTCCTTCCTCATCGTAGGTCGCGCCTTCGGCGCTTGCCTGCACTTCGACGATCTGGCCCTTGCCGGTCAGCACGAAATTGCCGTCGGCCTCGGCGACCGAATCCTCGTCATAGTCGAGGTCGAGCACCGGCGTGCCCTTGTAGATACCGCACGAGATCGCGCCGACCTTGTCCTCGATCGGATCCTCGGCGATCGTCTTGGCCGCAAGAAGCTTGTCGACCGCGAGCCGCATCGCGACCCATGCACCCGAGATCGACGCGGTGCGCGTGCCGCCGTCGGCCTGGATGACGTCACAGTCGATGATGATCTGGCGCTCGCCGAGCTTCTTCATGTCGACGACGGCGCGCAAGCTGCGGCCGATCAGCCGCTGGATTTCCTGCGTCCGGCCCGACTGCTTGCCTTTCGCCGCTTCGCGGCTGCCGCGTGTGTGCGTTGCGCGGGGCAGCATGCCATATTCGGCCGTCACCCAGCCGGCGCCCTTGCCGCGCATCCACGACGGCACCTTTTCGTCGACGCTCGCGGTCACGAGCACCTTGGTGTTGCCGAAGCTGACTAGGACGCTGCCCTCGGCATGGATCGTGAATTCGGTCTCGATCGCGATGGGACGCATCTGGTCGGGCGCGCGGCCGGAAGGGCGCATGGATAATCCTTTCAAATATTGATTGCGGTGGCCCTTAGGCGGCTACCCTCATTCGCTCAACCGCATCTTGAAGAAATCGAGGATTTCGTCGCGCGCCTGCACCGTCGGCTGCCCCGCCTCGTCGATCAGGTGGATGGTGACGACGCTATGCGGGTTCCTCATCGGGCTGTCGGGGTTTGCCGCGCTGTCGGGCAGCACCTTGCCGATAAAGCGGTCGCCGAGCGCATCCTGATAGGCCGCGAAACGCGCTGCCTGGCAATATTTGTCGCCCGCGAAGCGGTAAGCGAGCACGGTCAGGTCCTCTGCCTCCATCCGCTCTTTCACCGCTGCGATCTCGTCGGGAGCGATGTGCATGCCAGCCGCGTCGTTGAGTGGCAGCGACGGCTGCGCCAGCACCGGCGCGAGCACCGCGGGCTCCAGCATCATCGACAGCGCGAAGTTGCCGGTAAAGCACATGCCGATCGCGCCGACACCCTTGCCGCCGCATTCCGTATGCGCCAGCGCCGCCAATGCGCGCAGCCACTTCGTCGCGGGCGAGCTCTCGTTCGCCTGAAACGCGCGGAACTGGCGGCTGATACACCCACCGATCATCGTGAATAACATGCGGGGCGCCCGCGGCACGGCCCCGTCCTTGCCGAAGATGTGCGGCATATAGACGGTGAATCCGGCATCGCGGACCCAGCGGGCGAAACGCGCGACGTGCGGGCTGATGCCGGGCATTTCGGTCATCACGATCACCGCGGGGCCGCTACCCGTCGTGTAGACGCGGTGCTTGCGGCCGAGCAGGACGATGTCGCGATGGTCGAAATCGTCGAGCGGGTCGTCCTGATTGAGCGGGCGTGTTGGCATGGCTGTCTCCCCTGGGGCGGGAGGCTAGTGACGATCTAGCGCAACGGCAATCCTCCCTGTCGCGCAGCGATGGGGAGGTGGCAGCGCGAAGCGCTGACGGGGGGCTTTGCCGCAACGTTACAGCCCCTCCACCACGCCCTACGGGCGCGGTCCCCCTCCCCACCGCTTCGCGGCAGGGAGGATCATGAGCTTGCCCCTCGCTCTCGCCGTCCCTAAATCCTCCTTATGACAACCCCGCCGATCACCGAACTCACCACGCGTGCGCGCGATGTGTTCCGGCTGGTCGTCGACGCCTATCTCGAGACCGGCCAGCCGGTGGGATCGCGCACATTGTCGAAACTCGCGACGCTCAACCTCTCGCCCGCATCGATCCGCAACGTGATGCAGGACCTTGAAGAGTTCGGCCTGCTCGCCAGCCCGCACACGAGTGCAGGGCGTCTGCCGACCGAACAGGGCCTCCGCCTCTTCGTCGACGGCATGATGCAGGTCGCCGAGCCGTCCGCCGAGGATCGCGCCCAGATCGAGGCGAGCCTGTCCGACGCCGGCCCGATCGAAAGCGCGCTCGCACAGGCCACGTCGGCGCTGTCAGGATTGTCGGCGTGCGCCGGGCTCGTACTTGTTCCCAAGCACGAACGCGTGCTGAAGCAACTCGCCTTCGTTCCGCTGTCGGCAAGCCAGTCGCTCGTCGTACTCGTCGCAGGCGACGGGACGGTCGAGAATCGCGTCATCGACATTCCCGCAGGGCTCAACCCGTCAGCACTCGTCGAGGCGGGAAATTACATCTCGGCGACGCTTTCCGGCCTGACGCTGACCGAGGCGATGGCGCGCGTCCGGCACGAGATCGAAGCCGAGCGCATCGCGATCGACCGTGCCGCGCAGGATCTGATCAGCCGCGGCCTCGCGATCTGGTCCTCGGACGGCGCCGACCGCCCGGTGCTGATCGTGCGCGGGCAGGCGAATCTGCTCGACGAGAATGCCGTCGGTGACCTCGACCGCGTGCGCCAGTTGCTCGACGAACTCGAAACCAAGCAGGATATCGCGCAGTTGCTCGACAGCGCGCGCGAGGGCAGCGCGACCCGCATCTTCATCGGATCGGAGAATAAATTATTCTCGCTTTCGGGCTCGTCCGTGATAGCGGCGCCCTATCGCGGATCGGACGGGCGCGTGGTCGGCGTAGTCGGGGTCATCGGCCCGACGCGCTTGAACTATGCCCGGATCGTTCCCATGGTGGATTTCACCGCACAATCGCTCTCCAGACTGATACGATAGGTTTATGACGAACATTGAAAACGACACGCCGGTCGACGACGGCGCGAACAACGAAGCCGAAACTGCCGAAGCAGTGAACCCCGCGCAGGGTGAGAATGACGAGCTGGCGCAGCTCGCCGAACAGGTCGCCGCGCTCCAGCAGGACCTGCTCTATGCGCGCGCCGAGGTGCAGAATGTCACGCGCCGCAAGGACAAGGAAATTGCCGACGCGCACGCCTATGCCGCGACCAAATTCGCGCGCGACATCCTGTCGGTCGCCGACAATCTCGGCCGCGCGCTCGCTGCGCTCAGCGAGGAACAGCGCGCCGACGACGCGATCAAGCCGCTGATCACCGGGCTCGAAGCGACCGAGCGCGAACTGCTCAGCGTCTTCGAACGCAACGGCATCACGCGCATCGCGGCGATTGGCCTGCCGCTTGACCCGAACCAGCATCAGGCGATGCTCGAAATCCCGAGCGACAAGACGCCGGGCACCATCGTGCAGGAAATGCAGGCGGGTTATATGCTGAAGGACCGGCTGCTGCGCCCCGCGATGGTGGGGGTCGCAAAGGCGGGCTAATCCGCTTGTGAG
>NZ_DASWTD010000135.1:0-3038 GCF_036402335.1 Sphingopyxis sp.
ATGATCTTCGAGCCGGCCGCTCGCGACGAGTTCGAGCACGCGCTCCAGTGCCTTGATCGGATCGCCCTCGGCGCCGAGGTCGAGCGCGATGAGATTGGTCTTGCCATTCGGAAGCACCGCGACCGGCGGCGGCGAACCACCGAAGTGGTCGCCCGAATAAATCTCGGTCAGCGCGGCCTGGACCGTGCCGTCGCCGCCGTTGATCACGACGACGCGCGGGCCGACCATCGCCATGGTGCGAATGGCCTTTTCGATCTGGTCGACGTCTTCGACCTCATAATGAAAGATGTCGGGGTGCGCCGCGCAATATTCGCGAACCTGCGGCAACAGCGAGCGGTTGCCCGTCGAGCGAGGATTCGAAAGGAGTGCGACGCTGGCCATTGCCGATTACATATATTTCATCGAGATCGAGATCGCCTTGGGCGCATCCCCGACCGAAAAGGCCGTCTTCTTGTAGCTCGGCTTGCCGAGGTTGAAGACGTTGATGCTGGGATTGTTCGACATGCCGCCGCCATCCGAACGGAGGTCGGTCTTGCCGTTGCCATTGACGTCGTGACGCACGGCAATGCCATAGACGCCCGCTTCGGGCAGCGGCACGCAGACGGTCATCGTTCCGGCGCGCGCGGGCACTTCGACGCGCGACAGCCAGCGTCCCTTGGCCAGCCAGTCGGCGGACGTTCCGCGATAGCTTTGCACGCGAATCTTGCCGGTCGACGCCTTGACGCCGCTGATCTGGACCAGCGTCGACGGACCGCTTCTGCACTTCGACAGATCGTTCGAGATGATCCGGCCTTCAGCCTGCGCCGATGCGGCAAAAGCCAGCACGGAAACGCAAAGCAGAGCGGATACAAATTTCGACATGACCTCAAAACCTCCAGAGGCTATAGCCATGCCAGCATTCGCTGAAGCGCGTGCCGACACGGGTCCCTGTCGCCCTTGAATCGGCATATCGGGAACAACTGCGGCCAAAACATGGTGATGGGGCGACGAAAGATTGAATAAGCTGCCTGCCATCGACCGCTACATCGCGCGGCTCATTTTCTTCCCCATGCTCGGCACGCTGGTCCTGTCGGCGATGCTGCTGGTGCTGGAGAAGATGCTGCGCCTGTTCGACTTCGTCGCGACCGAGGGCGGCCCGGTCAGCGTCGTGTGGCGCATGCTCGCAAACCTGATCCCCGAATATCTCTCGCTCGGCATTCCGATCGGGCTGATGCTGGGAATTCTCCTAGCTTTCCGCAAGCTTGCGACATCGAGCGAACTCGACGTGCTGAAGGGCGTGGGCATGAGTTTCGGGCGGCTGATGCGCGTGCCCTTCGCCTATGCGATTGCGCTCGCGGCGCTCAATCTCGCGATCGTCGGCTTCATCCAGCCCGTCGCGCGCTACGCCTATGAAGGCTTGCAGTTCGAACTGCGCTCGGGCGCGCTCGGCGCGTCGATCAAGGTTGGCGAATTTACCAAATTGGGCGACCGCATGACGCTCAGGATCGAGGAAAGCTATAACGAGGGCCGTTCGTTGCGCGGTATTTTCGTGCGCGGCGAGAATAAGGACGGCCAGCGTGTCTCCGCGACCGCGGCGCGCGGGCAGTTCCTCGCCACCGACGATCCGAACACGATCATCCTGCGCCTGTCGCAAGGCGTGCTGATCCATGAATCGCCCAAATTCGCGGTGCCGCGCGTGCTGACGTTCGATAATCACGACCTGCCGATCCCGCTTCCCAAGGTCGAGGCATTCCGTTTGCGCGGTGGCGCCGACCGCGAAATGACGATCCCCGAACTGTTTGTCGCGGGCAAGGACAAGCGTCAGTCGGCGCAGACCCGGCTCGAATCGCGCGCCAATTTCCATTTCCGCATCGTCGAAGTGATGTCGATGTTCCTGATCCCCCTGATCGCGATCGCGCTCGCTATCCCGCCCAAACGGTCGACCTCGTCGCTCGGCGTGTTCCTGTCGATCGTGCTGCTGGTGACCCAGCACAAGATTAACCAATATGCCGAGGATCTCGGCGCACGCGGCACCATCGATCCGCTGATCGCGCTCTGGGTTCCCTATTTGCTGTTCGCGGCACTGGCGATCTGGATGTATTACACCGTCGCGCATGTCCCCGGGGGCCAGCCGATCGGCGCGCTCGAACGGGTCGCTGCCAAGGCGGCGCAAAAGATCCGCGCCATGCTCACGATGTTTCAGCGCAAGCCACGGGCTGCGGAGAGCTTGACCTAAATGCACCAGCTCCACTTTTTCCCCTCGCGCACGATGGCGCTCTACGTCGGCCGCCTCTTCCTCGTCCGTTCCTTCTCGATCCTCTTCGCGCTGGTGCTGATCCTGCAGACGCTCGACCTGCTCGGCGAAAGCGGCAAGATCCTCGCGGTCGCCGGCAACGGCGATTCGGACGTGTGGCGCTATGTCGGGATGCGGCTGCCGCAGATCGTCGAGACTTTCCTGCCCTTCTCGGTGCTGCTCGGTACGATCCTGACGCTCATCACGCTGAACCAGAACAGCGAAGTCGTCGCGATGAAGGCTTCGGGCATGTCGGCGCACCAGGTGCTCGCGCCCCTGTTCCTCGCCGCGCTGCTCGTCGCGGGCATCAGCTTCGCGTTCAACGAACGCATCGTCACACGCTCGACCGCGGCGCTCAGCGCGTGGCAGAAGGTCGAATATGCGCGCGTTCCCAAGGATAGCGGGGTGCGGACCAACATCTGGGTCCGCGATGGCGACGACCTGATCAACGCCGAAACGGTCGAGACCGGCGGGCCGGCCATCGTGCTGCGCGGCGTGACGATCTATGAACGCACCGGCGGCGTGCTGTCGTCGATGCTGAAGGCCCCGAGCGCGCGCGCGGTCGCTGGCGGCTGGGAACTGACCGGCGCGACACGCTTCCTGCGCCGTTCGGGTACGGTCGAGACGCTCGGCACCATCGTCGCCGCAAAGAATGTGCGCCCCGACCAGTTTACGCTGGCGCAGGTCGACGGCGACGAACTGCCCTTCCTCCAGCTCCAGTCGGCGATCGCCGACCTCGAGGCCGCGGGCCGGCCGGTCGGCGCGC
>NZ_DASWTD010000136.1:0-9820 GCF_036402335.1 Sphingopyxis sp.
ATTCATGCCCGAGCTTTACATGCTCGCAAAGGAGACCGAGCAGCATCGGGTTGCGCGCAAGGACCCGCACGTCATTGGAAGCGATCGCCAGATTCTCGCGGATTTTCGGCGCGAGCTCGGGCTTTGTGACGACCGACCGCTTGATGAGGTCGAACTGGCGGCCCGGCTGCAGCTCCAATATGCGAAAGCTGCGCCAACCTGCTTTTTGCGGGCCGCGGTAATGGCGCGACGCGACGACCCCCCGGCAATTATTGATGCCGCTGAGAAAGTCCGAGATGGCGGCGCTATATTGCTCGATCGTCGCATCAGATTCGGTGGAGCTTAGAACGTCGGGAATTTCATCGAAGGAGTCGAAGAGAAACACCCAGCCGCCCGACCTTATCCCGGCGTCAAATTCCTGTTCGATAAATTCATCGACGAAGCGATCGTTGACGCGGTTGAGCGACGTCAAAACGAAATCGCGAATGAGTTCGCGGTTCACGGCTTGGCCCGACGCCCGTTTTATTTCCTTGAGGTTGACATAGACAGGTAGCTTCGACGTCAAGCTCCGCGACTTGCCCGCGCGCACCGCAAGCTCGTGCGCCACATGACGCAGGGCTACGCTTTTCCCGGTCCCAGGATCGCCCTCGACAAGGATGAGGCGTTCCTTGCTGTGCCGGAGGGCGAGGGTCAGCGATTTCTCGCGGCGTATCCCGTTAGCACGGCTCAAAGGCCAGAAGCGCCAGCTCCGGCCTTCTGCCTCGACCTCGGCTTCGAGTTCGGCGAACTGCTGATCGCGCCAGTTTTCCTTCTGGTTCCGGGCGACGATTTCAAGCTGCAGATGCTGCGCGAACTGGCGCCGCGCCCCGGCCTTCTGTCGCTGCTCGGGACTATAGATTTTCGGGCGCAAATGGTTCTGCCACGCATCCTTGATCTTGATGATGGCTTGGACCGCGACAGCGCAAATGACGAGGATCAACGCGGCGAGAACGAGCAGGCCTATCGGCCAGGTGACATAGGCTGGCAGTTTATCGCCGAGCAGACGCTCGGCAAAGGTCAGCAGCTTTTCCCAATCGCCGACGTCCGGCTCGCCCAATGCCATATGACAATTCCCCCGGCGCCGCCTCTAGCCGGTCGCGCGCTCAATGATAAGATTCAATGATCCGAAATGGCATGAATTGTTGAGCCAGACGCCGTCGTCGCCGTGCACCGATTTACGCACACCGCGACCGGCGGCGTCAGTGGCACGATGACCACCCTGTTATAGAAGAGTTTCCTAGGTGCTCGGATTGTACGGCGGACGATTTTGAGGACATTAACCAGAAGATCTTCCACGCGGGTCTTAGAATTGCAGATTTCGTCGAGGAAGTGCGCGAACGAATTCGAAGAGAACTGGAGAACCAACCTGCTCTAACTGAGAGCGCGGCAAGGAATGCACTCGCCCCGGATGAATTTCCTTTTGTATATTCCAACTGCTGTCGCGGCCGGAGCATATTTTGCGGCGATCGAATACTAGTGGCGGCTCGTGAGTAACCGCGGCATTTTATCCTGTCCGCCCTTTCTTGAGCCGTTAGCAATCGATTTGTTTGCGTGGCTCCTCGCCGCCGACTGAGCGTTTGCGCGTCGCCATCTAGGACTCCTCAATTCGCTCGGCGAGGAGTGACACCCGTGCCGCCAGCCGCTTCTGCGCTGGGGTGCGGTTCTTGATCTTGTCGAGGTAGAAGGATCGGAAGTCGTGCAACCGGCGATCGATTTCGCCGTCTAGCTGATCAAAGAGAACTGGGCAGTTTGAGCTCTTGAAAGAATTACGCCAGCCCCGGATAGTGTAGTCGAGCCGGACCAAGGTCTGCGCATAACAGCGGTCCTGGCTGGTCAGAGCCCGACCCGAGATCGCTTTGACAATCGCCTTCTGTCCGCTCGCAATCAGTGCAGCGATGTGCTCGAGCAGCTTCTCGCGGGCGGCGAGGGAGGGTGGATAGCTGTCGGGTCGCAATTCATAGCCAAGGAAGGGATGACCTTCGTCAACCGTCCCCGTGAACGCCTTGTTGGGCGAGGCCACAGGATCATAGATTTGCATATCGAGTTCGCCGAGCAACGCCCCTGCGGCGCGCATCGCCGCATCGATGGCGCGGCGCGTTTTCCCCATTACGAGGAAATCATCAATATACCGGATGCAGGTAATGCCGCGACCGTTCATCGCAGTATCGAAAGCTTCGAGGACGATATTGCCCGCCAGCGCCGACAGAGGGCAACCCTGCGCGACACCATCGGCCCCCGTCGGAAACATCTTTAGATCATCATCGCTCAGCTTGTCGGCGTTCGAGAGCTCCACGGTCAGACCGTCCCGTACGAGCTGGAGGAATTCCGCCTCGACCCCCTCCGCTTCTAAGAAGGATAGCACCCTTTCGCGAGGTATCTTTGTGAAGAAGCCCGAGATGTCAGACCCTGCCACATAACGGTCGCCGGCCTTCACTCGCTCGTCGAAGATCGCGATCGCATGGTCCACGCCGCGCCCCCTGATGCCGCCTATCGAGGTCGGGGTCTGTAGAACCCGCTGTACGCCGGTGATCTCGGTCGCCTCCTGCAGCACGTCGAGGATTGCCCGCTGCACGATCCTGTCTTCGAGGGGAGCGACGACTATCGGTCGCTTACCGGCCTTGCCGTTCCCCTTCGGCGGCGTGGCGCCATAGGCGGGGGCAAAGGCGCACACCTGCCACCTTGGCGATACCGCGCTGAAGGCGCGGTATCCGCCCGCCTGCTCAACGCGTTAAAGGAACGATGCTCGGCGCGGCGGATTGATGCCGCATGGACAAGCGCTCCGGTCAGGCCGCCTCGGCGGCCCGCGCGCCAGCCCGCCGCTGGACCGATCGCCCGCGCCGCTGGGCACGGACCGCCTGGACGCCCGCCTGGCTCGAACGGCGCCCGCGCCCGCTCCGGATCGCGATCAGGACGATCACGCTCATCCTGCTTCTCCTCTTCGCGATCTGGCTTATCCTCTTCATCACCAAAGGCCGCTTTCTCAAGGGCCCGTTCGAGCGGTTCGCGACGGCGCAGCTCGAGCGCCAGGTCGATGTCGGCGGCGACTTCCAGCTCTATTTCGCGCCGTTCAACGTCAAATTTTATGCCGAGGACATCCGCATCGCGAACCCGGCGTGGGCGCGCGACAAACAGTTCTTCACGGCCAAGAAAGTCGACACGCGGGTTGCCACCCTGCCGCTGATCTTCGGCAAGCGCATCCTGCGGTTCGCCGATCTCGACGGCGCGCAGCTCGCACTCGAATGGGATGCCGGGAACAAGCGCAACAGCTGGACCTTCGGCGACCCGAACCGTCCGCCCGAGCCGCTCGAACTGCCGCGGATCCGCCGCGCCGCGATCACCCAGAGCGGCCTCACCTATCGCGATCCGCGACTGCAACTGTTCGCGGACATCGACGTCGACACGGTACGCGCGGCGGGCACGCGCATCAGCGACGATATCGGCTTTTCCGGACGCGGGACCATGCGCGCGCAGCCCTTCACCGTGTCGGGGGGCCTCAAATCGCCGAACGAGACGATTGCCGGAGGCAAGAACGCGCTGACCCTCCATGCGGTCGGTCTCGGCAACACGCTCGATGTGTCGGGGACGTTGCCCGGGCCGACCGAGCTCGAAGGCGCCGAGCTCAAACTGCAGGCGCGCGGCGGAAATCTGTCGCGCATGTTCGACTTCCTCGGCGTCGCGATCCCCGACACGCGCGCCTACCGCCTCACCTCCGCGCTGACCTATGAAAACGAGGTCTGGAAACTCACCGGGATGAAGGGGATGTTCGGCGATAGCGATCTGGCCGGCTCGCTCGCGGTCAGCCAGCCCAGGGGGCGCCTCTATCTCAAGGCCGACCTCGCCACCCGTTCGCTTAACATCATCGATGCCGGCCCGTTCGTCGGCTATGATCCGCAGCGGCTCGACCGGATGGGCACCGGCGGCACGATCGAGACGGTAGGCGGCCGCCCGCGGGTTCTGCCCGACGCGCAGCTTCGCGCCGCGGCGCTGAAGCGCTTCGACGCCGATGTCCACTACCGCGTCACCAGGGTGCGCGCCGAGAGCTTTCCGATCAGCAATGTCGACCTGACGCTGGCGCTCAAGAACGGGCTGATGGAGCTGAAGCCGTTCAATTTCGTCGTCGCGGGCGGCACGGTCAAAAGCGACATCGCGATCGACGCGCGCCCTGCCGTCGTGCGCACCGAATATGACGTCCGCCTGTCGCCGACGCGGCTCGGCACCTTGCTCGCGCGCTTCGGGACCGAGCAGTCGGGCACGACGGGCACGGTCAGCGGCCGCATCCGGATGGTGGGCTTCGGCGACAGCGTGCGCGAATCGCTCGCGACGTCGAACGGCCGGATCGCTTTCGTCCTGCCGCAGGGCACCTTCTGGACACGCAACATCCAGCTCGCCGAACTCGATCTCGGGACGTTCGTGCAGAAGATGTTCCAGGACAAGCTCAAGAAGCCGGTCGAAATCAACTGCGGCGTGATCGCCTTCACCGTGCGCGGCGGGATCGCGGCTGCCGACCCGATCCTCATCGACACGAAGAAGAATGTGATGCTCGGCCGCGGCGGCTTCTCCTTCCGCAGCGAGGCGATCGACATGGCGGTGCGCGCCGACGGCAAGACCTTCAGCCTCTTTTCGGGACAGTCGCCGGTCGGCGTCGGCGGCTATTTCGCGGCGCCGAAGATCGATCCCGTCAGCGACGAGCTCGCGGGCCGCGCCGGGACGGCGCTCGGCCTCGGCATATTTGCGAGCCCCGTGGGCCTGATCATTCCGTTCATCGATCCCGGCGATGCGAAGGCGGCGCAGTGCGGTCCGGTGCTCGCGGGCGCCACCGCGGCGGCCCAGCGTACCAGCAAGGGCAAGCCGCGCGACGATGTCGGCAAGGGCACCACCGCGAAGTCCGAGGATGGCAAGCAGTCGGCCGACGGCCAGAAGAAGCAGCGCAAGAAATTTCTCGGGATATTCTGAGGCTTCGCCGGTGCAAGGGAGCTTTCGTCACGGCGCGGCGGTTCATCGCAGCTTGCAGAAGGCGGGCGCGGGTGAACCCGAAGACCGCGCCAACGCGCGGGTGTTGCTGTGACGCTTGGCATTCTGCCCTGCCCGCTCAGTCCATCGCGGAGAGCATTGCCTCGATCGTGGTGGTCGCAAAGCCGATGGCGCTATCCGAAATGCCGTAAGGGATGAACAGCTGCCCGCCGACCCGGGTGGCGCCGCAGGTGTACACGACGTTCGGCACATAGCCTTCGCGGTCGCTCTCGGCAGCGGACAAGATCGGACAGCGCGTCCGCGCGATGACCCGCGACGGATCTTCGCGGTCGAGGAGCGCGGCGCCGAGGCTGTACTTGCGCATCGCGCCGACGCCATGGGTGAGCAAAATCCAGCCTTCGTCGCATTCGATCGGGCTGCCGCAGTTGCCCATCTGGACAAATTCCCAGGGAAATTCGGGCCGGATGAGGATCTGCCCCTCGTCGTTCCACTCATCGAGGCTGTCCGACGTCAGGATCGTGATATTCTTCCCGTCCTGGCGCGCGACCATCCGGTAACGGCCGTCGATACGGCGCGGGAAAAGAGCCATCCCCTTGTGCCGCGCCGCGTGTCCCCGGAGCGGTTCGAGACAGAAGCTGCTGAAATCCCGCGTCCGGAGCAGCTCCGACCGGATCGCGCGACCCGAATAGGCGGTGTAGGTGCCGAGATATTCGATTTCGCCATCGTCCTCGACGAAGCGGACCAGGCGCAGGTCTTCGAGACCGTTGCGCTGTGCCTCGGTAACGGGGAACAACACGCTGTTCGAAATCGCGCTGCCTGCGTGGCGATGGACGCTGACCGCCTCGTCGGGGCCCATCTGGTGACGGTCGTCGGCGACGGCCGCCATCGCCGGTCCCGACTGCGGCCAAAGCTGGAAACCGGCCCCCGGACCAATGATCCCCTCGCGGAAGGCGACCGAAGAAATATGCCCTTCGCCAACCGCGCGCATCGACATGATAAAGCGGAGCTGCTCGCCGCCAAGACCGCTTTGATCGGGATGCGGGACGATGCTCGGGTTCATGAGCGCCGCGGCGGCATAGCTATATTCGTGGCAGAAATAGGCGCCGATAAGGCGGCGTTTGACGGGCGACACCGCCTGATCGTCGAGATCGAGGTCTTCCGAGATTTCGCGATAGCGCTCGTCGAAAATCTCCCCGATCTGCCAGTGGCGCTCCGAGAAATCCTTCCAGATCAATCCGAGTTCGAGCTCGGCCTGATCGTCGTCGAGACCGAGAATGTCGCTTACCAGCTGCGCCGCGCGCGGGGGCTCCGAGACGTTCGACTGCCAGGCAAGGTGGAACGGCCGCAGCACCACACGACCGGGATCGGCCGTCAGCTTTTCATCAAGAATCTTTAGCGGGGACTGCTCGGGCCGGCAGATCAGCATGGATGGTGTCGACCTTTCATATCGTCGCCTTCCACCGGCAACAGGTCGCGCACGATGAAGCGATCGGGGAGAAAAGCAAATGGTCTTCGCGCCGCAACGTTCCCGTCGCCCGATCAAAATCGACCGGGCAAGGTGCGCCGCCGGGCACGGCCGGGCAGAATGCCCTCCTGTCGCTGCTTCGAAGGCGGCTATGTCACGCTAGGCGGACGAAGATCCGGCCCCGGCGCCGGGCATGGCGGGGGTTTCGCGCCGCGACGGCGCACGGGCCGTTCGCACGCCGCCGATCTGCCACATATTGGCGCCCGATTTCGTCATCCGGGCGAGGAGATGTTCGCCTTCGAACAGCTCGACCTCGACGCCGTCCCTTTCGTTGCGGGCCAACAGGAAAGCCTGTTCGGGACTGTCCGCATGAAAATCGACGCGGCGATGTCGCGCCGACGCGTCGGTGACGATCATATGAAATGCGCCCATGGCCATGATCCTCAAGCATTCGAGACGGCACGCATGCCGGCGCCGGCCTGGCGAACGGCGCAATCACCCGCGATTGCGCCGGCAGCCGTGCAAGCCATCGGATGCGACCCGATTCCCTTCGCCTCCTTATAGCAGCAACGGGGGTCTCTTCCGACTCCCGCGCGGCCCGGCCGGTGCTGCCTGCGCAGCGACAGCTTGCCGCCGTAGCGCGCGGAATTCGCATGGTTTGGCCGCGCAGCGCCTTTCCGATGACCCGGCCGCCGGGAGACGGAATCGTTATAACCTGAGTTAATCGAAGGGCTTTATTTCCCGATCCCGTCATGTTGCACTGCAACCCGAACGCATGTGCCGCGTTAAGCATGCACACAATCAGCCAGTTCCCGAGCCCGGTCTTGCGGCCGGCATCTTCTTCGCGCGCATCCGCGAGCGAGGGGGAAGGCGCGCGCGTGCGAGGGAATGCCAGCCACGAGGACGGATATGAAGCACGACAGCGAAGGCCGTTTTTTCCGGAATGTTTGCGAAAACGATGTTCCCGTCTCTGATGTCCCTCTTGCCGCCAGCGGTATCGAGACGACCTCGCGCGTGGCCCTGATCGGATGTTTCCGGCCGCGTCGATGCGGCATCGCGACCTTTACCGCGGACATCCATGATCATCTGCGCGCGGTCCGGCCCGATCTCGCCATCGACGTCTATGCGATGTGCGGCGAAGGCGATCGGGCGCTTGGCGCCGAAGTGGCGCGCACGATCCGCGAGCAGGAGGCCGCCAGCTATCGCGCGGCCGCCGAGGCGATCAACGACAGCGGCGCGAGCGCGATATGGCTTCAGCATGAGTTCGGCATTTTCGGCGGCGTCGCCGGCGATATGGTCCTCGAGCTGGTCGATCGGGTTGCCGCGCCGCTGATCGTGACGCTTCACACGGTGCTCGCCGAGCCCAACCCCGACCAGCGCCGGGTCATGGAACGACTGATCGCCCGCGCAAGCAAGCTTGTGGTGATGAGCGATTTCGGCCGCGAAATCCTGCGCGACGTCTACGGGGCGAGCAGCGACCAGATCGTCCATATCGAGCATGGCACGCCCGATCGCCCCTTTGTCGATGTCACGCCGCTGCGCGAGACATTGGGAATCGCCGACCGACCGGTCCTCTCGACCTTCGGTCTCATCGGGCCGGGGAAAGGCCTCGAAACGGCGATCCGTGCCCTGCCGGCGATCACCGCCCAATATCCCGATATTCTCTACCGGATCGTCGGCGCGACCCATCCCAACCTGGTCGCCGCCGAGGGGGAAGCCTATCGGCAAAGCCTCGAACGGCTCGCCGAGAGCCTCGGCGTCGCGGATAATATCGCCTGGGAAAATCGCTTCCTCGATACCGGCGAGCTGCTCGACCAGATCGAACTCTGCGACATCTATCTTGCCCCCTACCCCAATCTTCAGCAAATCACCTCGGGCACGCTGGCATATGCCGTCGCGCTGGGCCGCGCGGTCGTATCGACCCCGTTCGTTCATGCGCGCGAACTGCTGGCCGATGACGTCGGCATCTTGCTCCCCGGCGCCGACAGCGAGGCGATCGCGGAGGCGGTGCTCCTGCTTCTCGCGGTCCCGGACGAACGGCGCGCGCTTCAGCGCCGCGCCTATGCCCGCGGCCGGCGGACCGCCTGGACGGTTATCGCGCAGACGTGCGGCGCGTTGGTCGACGGGGTCACCCGGCGCGATCGATCGACGGCGCGCGGGCGCGGCGCGCCTGCGCTGGAGGGCGCATGGTCGCTCTGCGACGAAGTCGGCATGTTCCAGCACTGCAACCACTTTGTCCCCGACCGCGCGCATGGTTACTGCATCGACGACAATGCGCGCGCGCTCATGCTCGTGCACAGCCTGCCGCCGCGAGCGCAGGAAGAAGCGGCGTCGCACGCGCAGACCTTCGCGAGCTTTATCCAGCACGGATGGAACGCCGAACGCGGCCGCTTCCGCAATTTCATGGGTTACGACCGCCGATGGCTGGAAGACGCAGGGTCGGAAGACAGCAATGGCCGGACATTATGGGCGCTGGGCCATGCCGCCGCGCACGCCGCGGCGCCCGCGATGCGCGATTGGGCGGCGAGCTGGTTCGATCGAAGCGCCGCCATGTTCGAGCAGTTCGAGAATCCGCGGGCGATTGCCTTCGCGATGCTCGGCGCCGACGACCGGCTCGGGCACGACCCCGGAAATGCGCAGGCGCGCGCGATCGTCGAGCGCGGCGCGGCCTTTCTCTCGGCGCTATGGAAAGCGGAACGCCGTCCCGGCTGGGACTGGTTCGAAGCCGATCTCGCGTACGACAACGCGCGTCTCGCAGAAGCGCTCATCCGCGCCGGGCGGCGGCTGCCGTCGGTTCCGCTCGTGGAGACCGGTCTCGACGCCCTGGCCTGGCTGACCGCTTACCAAACGGCGCCGGACGGTCATTTCCGTCCGGTCGGATCCGAAAGCTTCGGCAAGCCTGGCGAAAGCCTGCCCTTCGACCAGCAGCCGCTCGAGGCGTGGGCGACGATCGCGGCCTGCGCGGCCGCGTCGGCCGCCACGGGCAACGCGCTCTGGTCGACGCACGCCGAGACCGCTTACGCGTGGTTCCTCGGCCGGAACGACCGCCACCTGCCGCTGGGCGATGCCAGGACGGGGCGCTGCTTCGACGGGCTCACCCCGCGAGGCGTCAATCGCAACAGCGGTGCCGAGTCGGTGCTCGCCTTTCATCTCGCCTATCGGACGATGGCCGACATGTTCTGGCGCGAGGCCATAGCCGATTCCCCGGACTGGCGCAGCGCCGGCACGGGTCCGCTTCCTGCCGCGGCACCGGCGCCGGCGCCGGCGCTCGCCCACTGAGGAGAGTGCGAATGAGCGCGCCGATCCAACCCGTCATCCTTTGCGGGGGTGCCGGGACGCGCCTTTGGCCCGCGTCCCGCGGCGCCC
>NZ_DASWTD010000137.1:0-3963 GCF_036402335.1 Sphingopyxis sp.
CGCGAAGGCGGTAACCGCCTTTCGCGCAAAGATTTTCGCTGACGTCATGGCGCAAGGGGGGGAGGTTCTGGCGCGTCAGCGCGAGCAACGACGGCCGGCTTTCCTCCGCGAGCGCGAGCGCCCAGCATTCGGCGGTTTCGACCGCGAGCGAAACTTCGGAGCCGGTTGCGACGAGCACGACCTTGCGCGCAGCCGAGGCATCGCGAAGACGGTAACCGCCCTTCAGGCAAAGATTTTCCGTGACGTCATGACGCAGCGGCGGAAGATTCTGGCGAGTCAGCGCGAGCAGCGACGGCCGGTCTTCCTGCGCGAGCGCGATCGCCCAGCATTCGGCGGTCTCGACCGCGTCGGCGGGACGCATAACGAGCAGGTTCGGCATCGCGCGCAGCGACTGGAGATGCTCGATCGGCTGGTGCGTCGGCCCGTCCTCGCCGAGCCCGATGCTGTCGTGCGTCATCACATAGACGACGCGCTGCTGCTGGAGCGCCGACAGGCGAATCGCGGCGCGGCAATAGTCGGCGAACACGAGGAAAGTGCCGCCATAGGGCACGACACCGCCGTGCAGCGCCATGCCGTTCATCGCGGCGGCCATGCCGAACTCGCGGATGCCATAATAGATATAGCGCCCCGAATAATCATTCTTTGTCAGCGTCTTGGTCGACGATGTTTTGGTGTTGTTCGAACCCGTGAGATCGGCGCTGCCGCCGACGAGCGCCGCGATATCGGCGGTCAGTGCGCCAAGCGTATTCTCCGACGCCTTGCGCGTCGCGACCTTCGGCGGCTCGGCAACAAGGCCCTCGAGATAGGCTTTGAAGGCATCGCCGGGCACGATCTTGCCGCTCAGCCGATCTGCAAATTCCGTTTTCCGGTCGCTATTTGCGAGGCGATCATTCCATTCGGCATGAAGAACCTTGCCCTTCTCGCCGAACGCCGCCCACGCCGATGCGATATCGGCGGGAATGACGAACGGTTCGGCGGTCCAGCCGAGTTCCTTGCGCGCCGCGGCGATCTCGTCGGCACCGAGCGGGGCGCCATGCGTCGCCGAGGTTCCCTGCTTGTTAGGTGCACCGAAACCGATGATCGTGCGGCACGCGATCAGCGACGGGCGCGGATCGGCAAGCGCAGCATCGATCGCGCGGCGAATGTCGACAGGATCATGCCCGTCGCAGCTTTCGACGTGCCATCCGGTCGCAGCATAGCGCGCCGGGATGTCTTCGCTCGTCGACAGGTCGGTCGACCCGTCAATCGTGATCTTGTTATCGTCCCACAGCACGGTCAGGCGGCCGAGGCCGAGGTGGCCGGCAAGCCCGATGGCTTCGTGGTTGATGCCTTCCATCAGGCAACCGTCGCCCGCGATCACCCATGTGCGATGATCGACAAGATCGTCGCCATAGAGGGCATTGAGGTGCCGCTCGGCAATCGCCATGCCGACCGAGGTCGCAAGCCCCTGTCCCAGCGGTCCCGTCGTCGTTTCGACGCCCGCGAGCTCGAAATTTTCGGGATGCCCCGCGCACGGGCTGTGAAGCTGGCGGAAATTGCGGATATCGTCGAGCGTCGGGCGCGCGTAGCCGGCGAGATGCAGCGTGGCATAGGCGAGCATCGAGCCATGCCCTGCCGACAGGACGAATCGGTCGCGGTCGGCCCAGTGCGGGTCCGCCGCATCGAACTTCAGATAATCCGAATACAGCACGGTGGCGACGTCGGCCATGCCCATCGGCATCCCCGGATGACCGCTGTTTGCGGCCTGTACGGCATCCATCGCAAGCGCGCGGATTGCATTGGCGAGCTGACGTTCGGGCAGTGTCATTGGTCCCCCGGAAATGGCTGGGCTGGCGCCGGACGCACCGTCCGGACTGGATGCGCACAGCCCTTTGCGGCGGAGGGGGCAGGAGTCAACCGCCCGTGACGGAAAATCCGCGCATTTTGGACCGACAGGGCAATTGCACCCCCTTCCCCACGCTGCTACCCCGTTGGCATGGAACTCGATCTCGACGAATCCAGCCTGGCCATCGGCCGTATCGAACGCGCGCTCAGCCGTATCGAAAAGGCCCTGACCGACCGCGCGAATCGGACCCCTGCGGCGGTCGCAGCGCCCGCTGCCGACCAGTCGACGCTGAAGGCCGAAGTTGCCGCCGTCATTGGCGAACTCGACCTCCTGATTGCGGAGGCCAAGCGTGGCTGATGTCAAGCTGACGATCGCCGGCCGTCCCTATGACGTACATTGCGCCGACGGACAGGAGGCGCAGTTGATCCAGCTCGCGTCGGTCGTCGATGAAAAGGTGCGCACCATGCCGGGCGGGACCGAGGTCCGCCAGTTGCTGTTCGCCGCACTGATGCTCGCCGATGAGACGCAGGAAGCGCGCAGCAAGGTCGAAAAGGCCGAGCCGCAGTCCGATTCGCTGCGTGCCGCGGTGGCGCTCGCCGAAAGCCGCGAGGCGGCGGCGCGCGACGAGCTGCGCGACGCGGTCGCGCGCGAGCAGGCGGTACTCAGGGAACTGGAAACGGTGCGCCAGGCGGCGCCCGCGGCGGCGGCATCCGCAAACCCGTCGCACGACCGCGCCTTGCTGCAAATCGCCGATCGCATCGAGACATTGGCCGCGAAAGTCGAGCAACTCCCTTGAGCAAGCCCGTCCGTGCCCCTACATAAGGGGCGGCGGGTACTGCCCGGCACGAGCTTTTGCGAAAATCCCTGAGGCGATACATCATCCTAGGGGGCTGTCCCTGCCCGGACCCTGGTCCGACGTACATGGTCCCCACCTGACGTTACTGGCGTCAGAGGACTTTCCAGCAAACGACCTCGGCGGTCCCGCCAACCGACCCGTGAATGTCCAGATCCCAAATTTCAGGGGGAGGCGATGACCGACTTGTCCGCCGATCTGGTCCAGCAAAAGCAGCGACTGCGCGAAAAACTGCGCTTTCGGCGAAGGCATTTCGCCGCGAATCTCGACGGGATGGCGCAGCTCGCCGCCTTTCGCGCCCTGCCCGCGCAGCTTTCCGGCCTTCTCGCCGATCATGCCGTCGTCGGCGCCTATGCCGCATGGGGCGATGAACCGGATGTCCTCCCGATGTTTGCAGGCCTCGCCGAAGCGGGCGCGCTCGCGCTGCCCCATCATGCCGGACGGGTCGAAACGATGGACTTCCGGCGCTGGCGCCCGGGCGAATCGCTCGTGAAGGGGCCTTGGAGTACGCAGCAGCCGGGCGATAACGCCTCGCTGGTGGTCCCCGACCTCATTTTCTGTCCGCTCGTCGGATTCGACCGTCAAGGGGGCCGGATCGGCCAGGGCGGCGGGCATTATGACCGCTATTTCGCCGCGCATCCCGGGGCGCTGCGCATCGGTATCGGCTGGTCGGTGCAGGAAATCGACGCTACGCCGCGCGAATCGACCGATATCGCGCTCGACGCGATCCTCACCGAGCAAGAATTCATCCTTTGCGGAGACCGCCTGTGAACCCCGATCCAGCCAACCCCCAGCCGAGCTGGCGCAAGCCCGCGGGCATGTTCCTGATCCTCGCACTGATCGCCGGATGGACGGCGATCGTCGTCAGCCTCTCGTCGTGGGTCGGTACCTGGCCGGTACTGGTGCAGGCGGTCTTTTATCTGGTGGCGGGGATCGTCTGGATCGCGCCGCTCAAGCCGCTGTTGCGCTGGATGGAACTGGGACGGTGGCGCGGCTGAAAAGCCGCGCCGATCCACAAGATTTCGGTGATGAAATCGTCCCAAGACGCGGTGGCCATTCCATCCGGAAAAGGAAGGAATGGCGCGAGTGACGGGGCTCGAACCCGCGACCTCCGGCGTGACAGGCCGGCACTCTAAGCAACTGAGCTACACCCGCGTGTGCTTGGGAGCCGCGCCAATATGGCCCCTGCCCCGACCTGTCAACCGTCGCTTTCATCCTGTGTGCGATTTAATCGATCGCGCACCTCGTCGGTGGTCGTCAGCGTGCCATGTTCGAAAAGGAAACC
>NZ_DASWTD010000138.1:0-8384 GCF_036402335.1 Sphingopyxis sp.
CGGCGGTCCCTTCCGCTCCGTCGCCGACAGGCTCAGCCCGATCGCCTTGCCCACGCGCTCGGCGAGCCCGACGGGGACCGCGTTGCCGATTTGCGTGTACTTGGGAACTTCACGGTCGAATAACCCCTCGCGCGGGTTGCCGGCGCGGCGGATGCCGCCGGTCGTGCGCTTGCCCATGAACCTGTACCAGTCGGGAAAGAGTTGCAACCGCGCCCACTCGCGCACGGTGAGGATGCGCGGCTGCGAGAAATGGACATAGTCGTCGGGCATCGAGGTCGCGGTGATCGTGGGGCCCCGGTTACCCCAGCGTTTCGGGAGTACCCGCTGCGAGAATTTCTTCGTCTGCGCGTCCTCGGGGATCTCGCCGCGGTTCGCCAGCATGTGCTCGAACTTGGCGACGATCCGCGGCGCGTGCTTGGAATATTCCTGGTCGGTGAGCTCCGCCGCGGGGCGATGCTCGTGCGCGGGCGCAGGCGCGCGCATCAATTCCTGCGCCGCGGTCCTCGGCGGCGAAGGGTATTTCGTTGTCTGGAACTTGCCGCGGGGGAAGCCGCCCGACTGGAGGAGTTTCCCGATCGCGGGGTCGACGAGGTCGCCGAGCAATTCCTCGAGGTCGGGGCATTCCGAGGGCTCGCCGCGCGGCAGGAAACCGCACTTCACCGCGTCTTGCGGGTCGGCGGCGAGATCGACGATGCTACTCTTGGCGGCGATGTCCTTGCGGATCCCGACGAGCAGCACGCGCGGCCGGTTCTGCGGCACGCCGTAGTCCTTCGCGAGCACGAGCGACCAGCGCACCTCGTAGCCCGGTATCTTGCGAAACTCGGCGAGGACGTCGGGCCAGATCAGCTCGCCGCCTTCCTTGGTCCACTTGGCGTTGAGCAGGCCGCGGACATTCTCGAACAGGAATAGCCGCGGGCGAAGCCGCGCGATGATCTTCGCCATCCGCTGGTAAAGCTGGTTCGACGGCAAGTCCTTCTTGTCGACCGAGTAGGAGCGCCGGTGCCCGATCCCCGAGAAACCCTGGCACGGCGGCCCCCCGGCGAGCAGGTCGAGGCTGCTGCCGCCGCCCTTCTTCGGGTCGCTCGGCATGTCGAACGAGAGGCCGAGCGCCGCCAGGTCGTCGACCATCTGCTCGAGCCGCTTGCCCTTGAGCCCCTGCGCGTCGTGGCACCTGAGGTGCGCTTGCTCGGCGAACGGCTTGCCGCCGACCTCGTGGTGACGATTGGCGAGGTAGGTCGCCATCGCGTCGGGGTTGAGCTCGTTGACGAAGACCGGCGTGAAGCCCGCATTTTCCATGCCTAGAGACAGGCCCCCGCACCCCGCGAAGAGGTCGACCATCGAGAGCCCCGGTGCCTTGCCCATCTGGTAAATCTTGTCCCTTGCCCAAGTGAATCGCGCGGCCACCCATGGCGGTTCCGGCGCGCGAAGTCCAGGGGGAATTTGCCAGCTTGGACAATTGCCGCGCCGCCAGCCCGGAGAAGAGGCTCGTCGGCGAGTAGGGCAACCCGCGGAGAAGGCGGGACGGCCAACGCAGGCCTAGGAAGTCATGATCCTGTTCTCGACGATATCGGGGAAATCGCGGGCCACCTTCAGCAACGCCTTCGACAGCGGGTTATCGAGATCCGAAATCGTGATCACGAGCGTGTCGATCGGACGCGTCAGGGCAATGAACGTCCAGCGCCACGCCTGTTTGGCGGCTACTTTGTCCAGCGAGTTTAGGCCTTCCACCTCGCTGGGGACGAGTCCCTCGGACCGCTTGAGCTCGAAGCGCTCCGTCCAGAACCGGTCGAGGTCCTCGAGCACGACCGTCCATCCCTCGAGCCCGCGACACGACATGTAGTGAACCACGCGGTGCTCCGAGGCCGACCGCGGGAAGTCCTGGCGCTTTCGCTCGTCGACGCCGTCCCACGTCTCGCAGCCCCAACCCGCGAGGGCCCGCGAGAGGCCACTTGTCCGCGTCTCGCCCTCCTCGATGATCGAGTTGGTCGACACGCAGTAGAGCGAGTCGATCGGTTCGTTGTTGGCCGCCGCGGCCTGGCCGGCAAGTTCTTCGTGCAGTTCGCGATGCGACGACCAGGACCCCTCGACGAGTACCACGCGGCCTCCACCGGCCTTCTCGCTTGGCAGGATGTCGAGGCTGATGCCTGCCTCGTCGGCCAGCGCGGCGGCAAATACCGCGAGGTTGCGCTTCATCCGCAGACAATGGACGAGATTCACCAGCAGCCGGGTATCGCGGGTGGTTCCCCCCAGCCAGTCGGCCCTTTCGCCGCGCACGAGCTGGTCGACCCCGTCGGCGATGGCAATCGTTCGCGGGTCGTAGAGGCGCTTGAGAAGGGCGACTTCATGTGGAGGCCAGTCCTGCGCCTCGTCGACGACGATCCAGTCATAATCGAAACGAGCGGGAGCCGATTGCTTGATCGCGGCGATGTCTGCATCGTCGAGCGCGCCGCCCGCGATATTGTCGAGCGCTTCCTTGCACTTGGCTGGATAGGCTGCGTACCCCTCGTCTTCCGACATGGTTACGCCGCGCCGGTACATCCACGTATAGAAGAAGGACATGGCGGTTCGTACCATGATGCCGCCTTCTTCTCCCGACGGGACCCCGAGGAGCGCGAGTAGCCGGCGGATATCGGCGGCGAGCGCGTGGTTGTAAGTGAGCACGAGCGTTCGCGCGTCGCGCTCCTTGTAAGATTTCCACGCGGCCTGGAGAAACGTCACGGTCTTGCCAGTTCCTCCGTGCCCGCGCAGGCAGGTAAACTTCTCGCCGCTCGCAGCCAACAACTTGTCGACGACCGGGCCTTGCTGGAGCAACCTGTCCATGCGTCCCCGGTCCAGCGAGGTCGGGACGACCGGTCTGAATATTCTTACTTCCGTCAATTCGTTGGCCTTGCCGCGCGACGTCGACGAGAGGTAATAGCGACCGCCTCGCTGGCGGGGCGGCCTCGCTGCCAGCACCGCGGTGAAGAAATCGGTGGCAGAATAGTCGCCCGCTACCGCGGTATCGGCCTCGATCGCGTCGAGGCCTTGCATCACGACGCAGCGGTGGACGAACGGCGATTGCCCGGCGTCTGCATAATAGTCCTTGATCGCGTGCACTTGGTCGATGTTCTGGCCCGTCGCATCTTTCCAGCCCTTCGACGCGCCCCTCGTGTAATAGACCTCGATCTTGTCACCCACGATGCGCACGCGCCTCGCCGGGTGGTCCTTGACTTCGACCGCGATGACGAAGTTCTCGATCTCGACCGGCGTTCCCGTCAACCGCTTGCCGTCGGCGTCGCGGAGCACCTTGCGCGGCTGGACGTAGCGGCCGGGCTTCAAGTGACCCGACACGACGATGTCGACATCATTGACCGGACCCCCGGCGATCTTCACGTCGCTCGCGATGCGAACCAGTTCCTCCTCGGCGGCGGTTTCAGCGAGGTCAGGCCAGATGCGAAGCAGCGCGGCCTCCAGGTACGCCGCAGCGTGGTACTCGCGCGAACCTTCTATCCCGATATGCTCGATCATGCCTTAAGACCCGATCGCGACGATGTGACGCTGCGGGCTCGCGGCGAGATCGCGCACGTCGACGAACCGAACGGGGGCATCGCGCTCGAGGAGGGACGCGATTTCGGCCTTGGCGTCGAGTTGCCAGTCGTGTGCCAGGGCATCGCGGTGATGCCAAAGCGGGTGACCGAGGACGATCGCCTTCTTATCCCGGTTGCTCACGGCCCAGAGCTTGCCGGCCTTGCGGACCTCGACGTCCATGCCATTGGCAAGGCAAAGCTTCTGGAAGCGGCGGGCCAGTGGCTCTGCCTCGCCGAGCCAACGATCGAGCCGTAGCGGCTCGCCGAGAAAGAGCTCGGCGACGTCGAGGGCTAGGCGCCAATCGAGCAAGCCATGGATGAACCGGTTGCCGTAGTTGCGAAGGCAATCGGGACAGGACCTGTCGCAGTCGCCGTGCCTCGCCGCGGTCCAGTTCTCGAGCACTTCCGCATAGTGATCGCCCACCAGGCCCTTGAGCCTCTCGCCATCGAAGAGCCGTCTCGCGTAGCCGGCACCGTTCTCGAGCGTGTCGGCCAAGAACAGCTGGTTGGTCACGCAGTTCGGGGCGCGGTACTTCTGGGAGCCCACGCGGAACTCGCCTGCGTCGACGTCGAGATGAACGGCCGCGGCGACGCGAAGCAACTCTCCGAAGGAGGTGATGGCCGCGAGTGCGGCTGGCTGTCCGTCTGGACCCGTGTCGAGGATGCCCCGGGCGCCGATGTTCTTTCCGCCATCGAGGACGAGGCTCAATATGTCGGTCTTGAAGACGGCGCCGATTGCACCGTTACCCTCGAACGCGCCTGGATCCCCTGGCGGCGGGTCTTCACGATACAGGTTAGCGTCGGGCACCGTGACCGTGTTGTACTTCTTGTAGAAATCGAAGAGTTGGCCGCGATTGTCGTTCACCAGTGCGATCGGGCGCCCAGAGGTCAAGGCCACCTTGAACGCTCCTTGCGCGATTCCCCCGCCGAAATCGGGCTGGAAGGCGAGGACCGGAGGCGCGATCGCCGACCCGCGCTGCCTCAGCCCGTCATAGTCCTTCTGGCCGAAGGCTTGGAAACCTTTCGGCTGGAAAAGGTCGAATATCCTCGATGGCTGGCTGCAGACCTCGCACGTCTCGATGCTGCCGGCGGCAATCGCGCCGCATGTCTCGTCGACGCAGCGCGAGAACTTGATCGCCTCCCCGAGGGGGTCGGGATCTTCGCGGCGCTTGCCGCGGAACTCGTACCAGTAGGCAAAGCCGCTGGCCGTGTGGAGACGCTTGTCTTTCGGGATCTCGGCGCCGGGCGAAAAGGCCCAGACGGCATGGTCGAGCGGCCGGTCGCTGATGACCATGTCCTCGAGACTGGCGTCCTGCTTGAACTTGAAGAGGCTTCTCACCTGCGAGGGAAAACCGAACATCGGGAGCAGGCCAGCGATCGCCAGGCGCTCGCTCAACTCTTCCTGGATGTAGGAAGGGTCGGCAACCACCGCGGAAATCGCTTCGGCAAGTCCTTCGCGCACGTAGGTCGCGATGTCCTTGACCGTAGTGGACTCGATCGGCGCGAATACACAGAAGCGATCGACGATCGCATCGACGTCCGGCGCCGAGGAAAGCCACGCGCCGACGTCCGCGCGGTAGGTGTCTTCCCAGTCGCGCGCCATCCCGAAGCTGCCATGGGTGCTCTTGCCCTTGGCGGGCGGGCTAGGCAGGGCGCCGAACGCCCGGCGCAGCGCCTCGGCGGACACGACGCGCTTCACGATCTCCTCGCGGCGTAGGTCGAGGTAAGGCTGGGGAGGGGCATCGCCGGTAATGCGCTCGGGGTTCACGTAGTAGAAATCGTCGTGCGATCCGCCGCGGCAAACCGTCAGGGCATAGGAAAAACATTGCCCGGCGCGGCCCGCGCGCCCCACGCGTTGCTGGTAGTTGAAGCGCTGCGGCGGCATGTTCGCCATCATGACCACTTGCAACGAGCCGATGTCGACCCCGACCTCCATCGTCGTCGTCACGCTGAGCACGTCGATCCCGTCTGTGACCGCCGACTCCTTGCCGACGAACGCGCCCTTGAAAAAGCGTTGCCGCCGCCGCTGCTCCGACAGCGGCTTGGTTTGGCCGGTAAGCTCTTCCACCCTTAGGCGGTGAAGCGGCTCGGTCGCGATCCAGCGGTAATAATCATCCTCGGCCTCGTCGAGCCGGGCAAATTCGCCGGAAACGCACTGGGCGGTCGTGCACGCCTTGACCGGGAGGTTGGCTGTGACCTTGGAGCAGGTCGTGCAGGCGTACAGGTCGTCCTTCTTGGCGGGGCGGACCTCGATGCCGAGACCCGCGGCACGGGCCGTGCGGATGATCCAGTTGTCGTTGATGACCCCGCTATCGCGGAGCGCGACGCGGACGGCTTCGGAGAAGGCCGATGCCGGTTGCTGGAGGAGCGCCGCGACGCGCTCGAGATAGCCTCTCAGCGGCCTCGGGGCGTCGGTCGAGGTCGAGTTCTTTCCCTGTCCCTCGAAATATTTCGCCTGGCCGAGCACGCGCAGCACGTTGCCGAGTACGCGCCGCGCACCCTCGTCGTCCGTGCCGAGCCGCGCACCGTGCGCCCCCGTCGGCACGACATAGGCGACGCCGACCGATTCCAGGTCCCTGCCGCCGCGGTCGAACAACGCCCCGGCGAGGTGATTGGACAAGAGGCTTGCCAGCCGTTCACGCGTCGATTTCGCGGCCTCGGGAGACAGCGCGTCCCAAGAGAGCCCCGGTGGCGGCACGAAGTAGCGCCACCAAGGCTCGCCACCCTGCTGCTGTTCCGACGCCGCGGGGCCGGCCGGGTTGATCCCGCGCGCCAGGAGCTTTTGCTGTACGCGCTCGACCAGTGTCCCCCAGGCAATAGCCTCGCTAGAGCTGTACCGGTCGAGGTAAGCCGCGATCTTTTCGAGGTGTCCCTGCTTGGCGGCGCCCTGCGACTCCATCATGAAAGCTAGCCAGCACGAGGCGTCGCGCTGCTGGACCAGGTCCGCGATCGCGCGCTCTTCGTCGTCGAGCTCGGCGGCTTCCGCCTCCTTCCCCGCGATTTCCCGCAATCGAGCGGCAGTGGGTTCGCCGGCGTCGTGGAGCGCCTGGAAGAGCACTTGCCGCACCACGTCACGAAAATGGTTGAGCTCGAGGCCCGCCGCGACGTCGGCGGCGTCGTCGCGGCTGTCCGTGAAGGTGATCATCTGGGCCGGGGTATCATCGGTCCCGAGTTTCGACACCGCGCGGTCGGCGATGATCTGGGTCGTGGCGTTGAGACCGGTGCGCAGCCCGCGGATCGGCGAGTCGACCTTGCCGCCGAAAAACGCCTTGCTGCTTCGCTGCCATTTCGTCGAATCACAGCGCGGACATTTCTCGGGCAGCGCCGGCACGACCGCGTCGCCGGTCGAGGCCAGCAGCGTACCCGTCGGCTCTTCGCCCGGCCCGCAAATGTCGAGGTGGCCGAAGTAAGGATCGAAGCATGCTGCCTTGAATGATAGCTTCGTCGACTTTTTCGTGTCGGGATTTTGCCGCGAGGCGATGTCCTCGTTGACGACCTGGCCCGGCCAGTACCAGGCGAACTCGCCCTTCTTGCGCTCGAACACCATCCCGGGATGATCGGTGCCGCGGTTCGGCGGCGTGGACTCGAGAAACGCGCCGCTCGTGCCTTCCGGCGCGGGCGTCACGAAGCCCCCGAGGTAGGCCTCGCCGCAGTCGTAGCAATAGAGGAGTTCGAGGACTTGCCCCCCGCAATCGCACTTGGTCGCGGGGATCTTGAACAGCTTGCCGATCGCGCGGCCCGGGTGCTTGAAGTCCTCGTGGACCTGGTCACAGTCCTTGTTGGAACAAGCCCACATCCCCTGGATCTGGCGCATGAACATGTGCGCCCGGAACGAGGGTAGGGGATCCTCGAACGACGGCGACGCCTCGATGCTCGCCGCTTGCAACAAGGTCTCGAAATCCTCCTCGCTCGCGCCCGGCCCGAGAAGCGTCTCGCGGATGGCCGAGAGGCGTGACGGGATCACCCGGTCGCCGACGTCGCCCGCGGCGATGCACGCGGCGCCAAGCACCGTGCGCGGCGAAATGGCCTCCGCGAGGTCCCCCGTTGCAGCGGCATCGCCGGACAGTCGTCTCCGCGTGAAGGGGGCAACGAGCCCCGGTGCCAGCGGCAGAGCGGACTCCGGGACACGCGGGTTGCCCTTGAACTCGACGAAGGTTCCTCGCTCGACACCGAAGAACTGTTCTAGGTATCCTTTTCCCTCCTCGCCGTCGAGCGAAGCGCTGGTCGCGAGGCAGCGAAGCTGCTGGCTGTCCGGGGCAAGGCCAAGGCGTGAGAGGAGATTCCGCACGACGAGCGCGACCTCGGTGCCCTGCGTGCCGCGGTAACCGTGCAGTTCGTCGACGACGAGCGAGAACTGGTTATCGGCCGATTCCTCGAGCCAAGCGCGCGTTTGCTCGAACAAGGATTCCTCGTTTTCGCGCATCAGCATGACGTTGAGCATCGAGGTGTTGGTAATCAAGATGTCGGGAGCGGCTGCGATCATGTCCCAGCGCGTCAGCATCTCGCCGCAGAGCGGGTCGGAGAATTGCCCGCGCAGCGAGGCCTTCTTGTCGCGCAAGATGTCAGCCTCGCGTGCGATCTCTTGTAAGGCGCGGCTCTCGGCCTTTATGCGCCGCCGGTCTTCAGCCCCGAGGTCGGGTCGGGGGAAATAGGTGCCGCCTGGCGTCGCGCCCGTGTAGCGCCCGAAGAAGAAGAGCGGTTCGCCGAACTTTTCCTTGGCGCGGAAGGCCGCTTGCCGGAGGCGCGAGACCTGGTCTTCGACGAGCGCGTTGGTCGGATAGAGAAGGATCGCGCGGATGCCGGGCGACGGCGCTTGGC
>NZ_DASWTD010000139.1:0-2084 GCF_036402335.1 Sphingopyxis sp.
TGGAAACCGTCAGATCACCCGGTGATCATCCCTGGCTCAATCCCCCACGGCCTGAGCCCCTGCCGCGCCTCAACGGGCGTCAGTAACGCCGCAGCAATCCCGCAAGCCGACCCTGGATCCGAATCTGGTCGGGGCTGTAGCGCTGCGGATCATAGGCGCGGTTGGCGGGATCGAGCCGCACCATCGCGCCCTCGCGGCGGAAATATTTGAGCGTCGCCTCGCTCTCATCGACCAGCGCCACTACAATCTCTCCGTCGCGCGCGACATCCGTTTTGCGGATGAGTGCATAATCGCCGTCGAGAATGCCCGCTTCGACCATCGAATCACCCGAAACCTCAAGCGCATAGTGCTCGCCCGAGCCCAGCAACGCGGCGGGGACGGAGAGCGAGCTCTGCCCCTCGAGCGCCTCGATCGGCATGCCCGCCGCGATCCGGCCGTGAAGCGGGATCTCGAGGACGTCGTTGGCTGCGATGGGGATTTGCGAGGGGATGGCGGGGGCGGGTGCCTTGACCACCGGCTTCGCGTCGGTGCGCTCTGGCATGCGCAACACTTCGAGCGCGCGCGCCCGATTGGGCAGGCGCCGGATGAAGCCGCGTTCCTCGAGCGCGCTGATCAGACGGTGCACGCCAGATTTCGACTTAAGATCCAGCGCTTCCTTCATCTCCTCGAACGAAGGGGAAACGCCGGTTTCGGCGAGCCTGTCGCTGATGAAACAGATGAGTTCATGTTGCTTGCGCGTCAGCATCACCGCACTCCCAAAGGAACGAACGGAGAACGTGTAGGAAACAAAAGGGCGCGCGTCAAGTGAGCGGCAGGATCTCGACAATATCGCCAGCGCGAGCCGGGGCGGTATGCGGTGGCCGCAGGATCAAGGTGTTGGCTGATGCCAGCGCCACGAGCGCTGCGCTGTCCTGGCTCGTGGCGGGGCGCACGGTGCCTTTCGTCCAGATCCCCCGCAGATACTCGGCGCGGCCGGCAGTGCCGGGCAGGTCAGTTTCGAGTGTTGCGCTATGGACGGTGGGCAGCGGGTCACCGGCCCCTCCGAGCCTTGCGACGAGCGGCCTCAGGAACAGCACTGCCGTGGCAAAGGCTGAAACCGGATTGCCCGGAAGGCCGAGGGCGATACTGCTTCCCAGCTTGCCCGCCATCAGCGGCTTGCCCGGCTTCATCGCGATCTTCCAGAAATCGAGCTTGGCCCCCGCAGACTCGAGCGCTGGACGAACGAGGTCATGGTCGCCAACCGAGGCACCTCCCGTCGTGACGATCACGTCGGCGTGGCGCGCGGCATCGAAGGCGTTCGCAAGCGCGTCGAGCCGATCGGCGACGATTCCACCTTCGATGATGTCGACCGGCAGGTCGCCGAGCAGCGCTGCGAGCATCACCGCATTGGAGGAAGGGAGCTGGACGCCTTGCGTCGCCGCGCCAGGCGGAACGAGTTCGTCGCCCGTGGAGATAAGCGCGACCTTCACGCGCCGCCGAACCGCAAGCGCGCCATGACCGCCGATCGCGGCGAGCGCAATCCGGGCCGGAGTCAGTCGCGCACCCGCCTCGAGAAGCCGCGCACCATCCTCGAAATCGCCGCCAGCGCGACGAACATGCTGGCCCGCCGCCGCCGGGCCTTCGCCCGAGAGTACCAGTTGATCGCTATCGTGCGTCGCTTCTTCCTGAATCAGGATCGCGTCGGTGCCGGCCGGAAGCGGTGCGCCGGTGAAGATGCGGACGGCTTCGCACCTGCCGGCGGCGCCCGTAAAGCCCGCGCCCGCAGCACTCTGGCCGATCACACGCCACGGCCCGGGCATGTCTGCGAAGCGGATCGCATAGCCGTCCATTGCCGAGAGATCGGCGGTTGGCTGGCTGCGACGGGCGATCACGTCTTCCGCTGCCCAGCGCCCCGCCGCCTCGGAAAGCGGGACGGTTTCGATCGTCACAGGATCTGCCAGCCCGAGCAGCCGCGTCTGCGCCTCGGCGACGGGCAGGAGGCTCATGCGCGCCAGTCGCCCGACTTGCCGCCCGACTTTGCGCGCAGCGTTACGCCGCCGATCTCCATCCCGCGATCGAGCGCCTTTGCCATGTCATAGACGGTG
>NZ_DASWTD010000140.1:0-9324 GCF_036402335.1 Sphingopyxis sp.
GGCGGGCGGGACAGCGTCAGTAATTCACCGTCATCGCGATCAGGCCAAATATCCACGCAACGTAGAGCGGCATGATCGTCGCGAACAGCAGGAGCAGCGCCCAAAGCGTCCGGAACCAGCCGCGCTTTTCCTGAACAACGATACGAAGATTCCACGCGGCGAGCACGGCACCGCCAACAAGGATGATCAGCCCGGCAATCTGCAGGAACCACAACCACGGATCGTAAGACGGCAAAGCCTTCAGTGTCGAGATGCTGATTACCCACGCGGCCGTCAGCGCGAGCATCAGCCCCGCGCCGGCCCTAACGCCGCGATAGACGTGGAGCGAACGGCGCTGGAGCGCCAGTGGCGCCTTGTAATAGCGGCGGATCAATGCCGAAATGGGCCACTGAAGCAAGGTGATCAGCAGGATGCCGAGACTGATGTACATCGCGGGCATGATCCACCCGGCCGATTTCGATCCTGGCGCACGGTCGAACACCATGAAGGGCGAGATGCCGTCGATGCTCCAGCGCACGACCTTGCCGTCCACCAGCTGCGCCGCGAGCCGGCCGTGACCATCGGCATTGTGCCAAACGAACGGGGCGGTCTCGACCCATTTTGCAGGCTTTCCGCTAAGGTCGCGCCCGGCCGGGACGATCAGTTCGCCGTTGGGACCGACGCTGATCTTCACCTGGCCGAGCAGCGAGGCGATCGCGTAGAAATTCGTTTCGGCCCGGCGGCTGTTCAGCCAGTTACCCGCCAGCATCCTGGCATGTTCGGCCGAGGTTTTCGCATCGACGCGCGTCGCGGGCATTTCATTACCCGGCAGATAGCGATCGGCGAAATCCTCGAAGAGCGCGCGGCGGAGGGGGCCGACCGACGCCTGCTCGCCCGTAGCGTTGAACGACATATAGAGGCCGACATTTTCGTTGGTGAACAGGTGCAGCGCGGTGTGGAACAGTTGCGTGTCACCGAGATGCGCGATCACCTGCCGCCCGTTGATGTTGGTTTCGAAAAAGCCGAGCTCCATGCGGTTGAGCGGCGGCAGGATCGTCAGCGGCGTATCGTGCATCATCCGCGCGGTTTCGGGCTTCATCAGCCCCGCGCCCTGGTTCAGGTGCGCGATCATGAATTTCGCCATGTCGGCGCCGGTCGACGAAAGTGCGCCTGCGGGCGACGGACCGACGATTTCGAACTTCGACGGCCCGGCCGAAAGCTGGCGATAACCCGTCGCCATCCACGGCACGAACGCCCCCGGCAGCGGCTGGCGGAAGGTCGATTGCGCCATGCCGAGCGGCTGGAAAATGCGCTGCTCGATATAATCGTCGAACGACATTTTCGTCACGCGCTCGACGATATAGCCCGCAAGCGCGGTGCCATAGTTCGAATAGGAGGGCGTCGTGCCCGGCGCGTAAATGCGGTGAGGAAGCCCGCTTTTCACGAGATCGCCGAGCGATATCTGGAATTTCTTGTCCTCGAACATGGTGAGCTTGCCATGCTCCTCGAACCCCGCGGTGTGCGTCATCAGCTGGCGCATCGTCACCGGCTTTCCGTCCTTCGGCGGGATCTTGAAATCGAGGTAGATATTGACGTCGGCGTCGAGGTCGATCTTGCCGGCTTCGACCTGCTGCATCACCGCGGTCCAGGTGAAGAGCTTCGACACCGATCCGGGGCGGAACAGCGTGCGCGCGGGGTCGACCGGGGTGCGCTTGGCGGCGTCGGCATAGCCGAAGCCGCGCTGCGTCAGCACCTGTCCGTCCTTGACGACGACGATTACCGCGCCGGCGAGGTCGCCGCGCTTGAGCGCGAAGGGCACGAAACCGTCGAGCCAGCTATCGACATCCTGCTTGGTCAGCGTTGCCGACGGGGCGAGCGAGGTCGTGACGGGGGACGCCGCCTTTGGGGCTTCGGCCGCCGGTTTGGGCGCGAGGGCAGGCGCCAGCGGCATTGCGGGCTTCGCCGCCGCAGTGCCGAGCATCATGACGAGCGGCAGCAGCGCGAACAGCTTGATCGTGCGCATTGTCACTCTCCCGCCGCGCGCACGACGACGCCCCGCGCCATCACGAAGCCCATCGTTTCGAGACTGCGCACATCGGTCAGCGGATCACCCTTCACCGCGACGATGTCGGCCGACTTGCCCGCGGCGAGCGTGCCAATTTCCGCTTCGAGGCCGGCATGCGTTGCCGCCCACACGGTCGCGGACTTGATCGTCTCGAGCGGGGTCAGCCCTGCCTTCACCATCAGCGCGAATTCGCGGGCATTCTCGCCATGCTTCGACACCGCGCTGTCGGTCCCGAATGCGATGCGGACGCCGCCCTCATGCGCACGGCGCAGCGCGTCGACCATCAGCGGCCCTACCGTTCGCGCCTTGGCGCGGACCGGCGCGGGCATCCAGTCGGCGGTTTCGGCCTGCCGCGCGACGGTGTCGCCGGCGAGCAATGTGGGAACCAGATAGCTGCCCTTCGCCTTGAACAGCCGGATCGATTCCGCGTCGAGATAGGTGCCATGCTCGACCGAATCGACGCCGGCGCGCAGCGCGGCGTTGACGCCGTCGGTGCCATGCGCGTGCGCGGCAACCTTGCGGCCGAGGCGGTGCGCGGTGTCGACAATCGCGACGAGTTCGGCGTCGCTCATCTGCTGACCGAGCCCCGCAGCAGTGTTCGACATCACTCCGCCGGTCGAGGCGGTCTTGATGACGTCGGCGCCCTGCTGCACCGCCAGCCGGACCGCGCGCGCGCAATCGTCGGCGCCCGAGCAGAGCGTTGGCGAACGGAACAGGTCGATGATTTCCTGACGATATCCGTGGACGTCGCCATGCCCGCCATGCGCCGCGACGCCGCCCGCGGCGATGATCCGCGGCCCGACGACCTTGCCCGTCGCGGTCGCATCGCGCAGCGCGTTGATCGCCTGCGGGTCGGAGCCGAGGTCGACCACCGTCGTGAACCCGGCGCGCACCGTGCGCTTGGCGAAGACGACGCCGTCGAACGCCTGATCGACCGTCGATTTGGTCACCGCATCGAGGCGGCTCGTCGGGCTCGATTCAAAGGTCAGGTGGACATGGCTGTCGATAAAGCCCGGCATGACGAACTGATCGCGGAGGTCGACGATCCTGCCCTCGCCAACAAAGCCGTCGCGGATCGCGGCGACCTTTCCGCCTTCGACGACGATCGTCTTGTTCGTCTCGACGCGGCCGCTCGCCGGATCGGCGAGCAGGCGGCCGGCGTGGACATAGGTGGTGGCCGGCTCTTGCGCCGCGACCGGCTGGATCAGCGCGACCAGCGCCAGCCCTGCGAATATCGTCTTTTTCATCGTGCCTCTCCCTGTCTCATTATCGCTATCAGCCGACGTCGCGGCCCCAGATCGCCTCGCCGCACCACGCATTGCCGTCCACATATTCGATCGAGGGTTTGCGATCGTCGGCGAGGAAGATCGGTCCGTCGAGATCGACGATGTCGCAGAGCTGTCCGACAATGAACGCCGGCGCCATCGCAAGGCTGGAACCGACCATATTGCCGACCATCACCCCCAGCCCGAGTTCGCGGGCACGCTTGGCGATGGCGAGGCCTTCGGTCAGCCCGCCGCATTTATCGAGCTTGATGTTCACAACGTCGAAGCGGCCGACGAGCCCTTCGACGTCGGCGAACGTCAGTGCGCTTTCGTCCGCCGCAATCGGAATCGGGCATTGATAGCCGGTGAGGTCGACCTCGCGCCCACGCGCGAGCGGCTGTTCGAGCAGCTTGACGTCGGCAGCGACCAGCGCCGCGACGAGCGCATCGAGGTCATCGATCGCAAAGCCCTGATTGGCATCGACGCCGATCCAGCATTCGGGCCGCGCCGCGCGCACCGCCTGCACGCGGGCGATATCGACGTCGAGGTCGCCGGTGAGCTTGAGCTTGAGCGCGCGCGCCTGCGCATAATGGCGTGCGCCCTCGGCCATCACCTCGGGATCGTCGGCGCCGAGCGTGAAGGTGGTGCGGAGCGGGCGCGGTTCGGCGAGGCCGGCAAGTTCCGAGACCGGAACGCCGCGGCGCCGGGCTTCTAGCTCCCACAGCGCGCAATCGAGCGCGTTGCGCGCGCCGCCCGCGGGCAGAAGCGCCTGCAACTCTTCGCGCGTCACCCCGGCCTCGACCGCGCCGCGCACGCTTTCGATCGCGGCGGTCATCGCGGGCACATTGTCGCCGAGATAATAGACCCCCGACGCCTCGCCGCGCCCGCTATGCGTGCCGTCGGAGAGCGTCACGAGCACGACGGGCGTGTCGGTGAAGACATGTCCCGAGATGCGGAACGGCTTGGCGAGCGGGAGCGATTCGATCGCGAGATCGAGCGTGAGGGGAGCAAGCGTCGTCATAAAATCTGTCCTTGGTCGTTCAGGGCGCAGCGGTCGCGGGCGCGAGCGCCGCTGCGATCTGCGAGAGATATTTGTTCCAGTCGAATGCCTGCCCTTCGGGCGTCCAGCCGAGCCGGACGATCACCGCATCCTGCGACGGGATCGCCGCGACGATCTGGAAGCTATGCCCGCGCGCCATGACGGTGTCGGCGGGGAGGCCGGGGTAGAGCTTGCGGCGTTCGCCGTCGGGCTCGGGTTGGTTCAGCCAGAGCTGCGCGCCATAGAAGGGGCGCGGTGCAGCCTTGGTCGGGGTGACCGCGAAATCGAGCCATTGCTTCGAGAGCAATTGTTTGCCGCCGACCTTGCCCTTGTTGAGGTGCAGCAGGCCATATCTCGCCCAGTCGCGCGCGGTGGCATAGGCATAGGAACTGCCGACCTGCACCCCCGCCTCGTCGGGCTCGATGAGCGCGCTGGTCATGCCCGTGGGCTCGAACAATCTTTTCTGTGCAAAGCGCGTCATGCCTTCGAGTGTGCCGCCGGTCGCCTGAAACACGATGCGCGACAAGATGTTGGTCGTCCCCGACGAATAGCTCCAGTTCGTGCCCGGCGTGTCCTTCAGCGGCAAAGCCGCCGCCATCGCGCCCATGTCGCCAGCCTCGAACAGCATCTTGATCGAGTCATTGCCGGGCACATAGCTTTCGCTGAACGTGAGCCCGCTCGACATCGTGAGCAACTGGCGCAGCGTGATTTTCGCGCGCGGATCGCCCTCGCCCTTCCATTCGGGAACAGGCGCGGGTTCGTCGAGCTTGAGGACGCCGTCTTCTACCAGCAGGCCGACCAGTGTGCCCATGATGCTCTTCGACGCCGACCATCCGAGCAGTTCGGTATTGCGATCAAAGCCCGGCGCATAATGTTCAGCCACGATCGCCCCGCCCTGGACGACGACGATCGCGCGCGTGTCAGGATAGTTGCCCTTATTCTGCTCGTCGAAGGCGGCGGCGACCGCCTTGTCGAGCGCCGCGCGGTCGAGCCTTGCTTCGGCCGCTGCTGCCAGCTTGGCAACCGGCGCATCGCCGATCGGCCAGGGCTTTGCAGCATTGCCGCGCGTCGGCTTGAGCTTCGCCGCCTGGGCATCGAGCGCGGCGGTCGAAACATCGCCGGTCAGCAGCGTGCACCCCGCGACCGGGCGGTAAAGCGCGGTGCGCGTCGCCGCGCCCGGCGCCGATGCGGTGACGGTGCGCGCCGTGCGGTCGACCGCCAGCGTCACCGCCGTCATGAACGGGGCGAAGGCGTGGATGTCGTCGCGCAGCACATCGGCCTCGGCGCGCCCGGCGACGAAGATGCTGGCACAGGCGACCTGCGCCGACACCGCGGTGCCGAGGTCTTCGGGCTTCGCAATCGGCGGGGCGGCGGCGACGGCCGGTGCCGACGCCGCAAGCGCAAAAATGGTGAAAACGGGCCGCATCATATGCTCAAACACCGCAGCCATGACGCAGCACCGCGCCGGCCTTGGCGCCGGTGTGCTTGCCGTTCGCGATCGTGACGACGCCGTTGACGATCACCGTCTCGATCCCCGTCGGCGACGCGGTGGGCTTGTCCCAGCTCGCAACATCGTCGAGCTTGTCGAGGTCGAACACGACGATATCGGCGCGCATCCCGTCGCGGATCAGCCCGCGATCGGTAAGGCCCATGCGCTGCGCCGGCCAGCCGGTCATCTTGCGCACCGCGTCCTCGAGCGACAGGATCGGACGGCGCTTCACATATTCGGCGATGATGCGCGGGAAGGTGCCATAGGCGCGCGGATGCGGCAGGCCGAGCGCGTCCATCTCGCCGAGCTTTTCCGACGCCGCGGCGTCGCTGCCGATGCTGACCCACGGCTGCTTGATCGCGGTTTCGATGTCCTGCTCGCTCATCATGAAATAGAGCGCGACCGAGCGGTTCGGCAGGCCTTCGAGCAGGATGTCCCACGCCACATCGGCGGGGTCGCGGCCCAGTGCCTTGCCGATCTCGGCCAGGCTCTTGCCATGATAGGGGCGATATTTGTCGCTGAAGCCGTTCGCCAGACGGACATTTCCGAAACCGCCCGATGCGTGGACAAGGTTCGACCAGCCGGGCATCGATCCCGCCGCGACCTCCTTCTTCATCCGTTCGCGCAGCTTGGGGTCGCGCAGCCGTTCGATCCCCTTCTGGATGCCGTCGGCCCAGACCCAGCTCGGCGCGATGACCTCGAGCCCCGTGCCGCCCGCGGTATAGGGATAAAGGTCCGCCGCGACGTCGACGCCGCGCGCGCGCGCCGCGTTGATCGTCGCGACCGCCTGCGGCATCAGCTTGCCCCAGCCGGGCGCATAGCCGGCCTTGAGGTGGAAGATCTCGACCTTCACGCCGCCCTTCTCGCCGATCTCGATCGCTTCCTCGACCGCTTTGACGAGCCCTTCGCTCTCGTCGCGCATATGCGTGGCATAGAAGCCGTCGCACTGCGCCGCGACCTTCGCGAGCGTGACGAGGTCCGACGTGGTCTGGAAGCTGCTCGGCGGATAGATCAGCGCGCTGGTGATGCCGAACGCACCATTGTCCATCGCGATCTTGACCTCGCGCCCCATCGCCTCGAGCTGCGCCGCGGTCGGTTGCCCGGCGCCGTCGCCCATCACCTTCACGCGCGCCTGCGTCGCCGAATAATAGGTGCCGTAATTGACCGAGATGCCCTGTTTTTCGAGCTGGCTGAAATGCGCCGGGATTTCGGCAGCCTCGGCCGGCGGGCCGCCTTCGCCGGCGATGACGGTGGTGACGCCCATCAGCAGCTTGTTCTCGGCCGCGCCATTCTTGACGAGGACGCGGCCCGACTGGTCCATCATGTCGATGAAGCCGGGCGAGACATAGCGGCCCGTCGCGTCGATTTCCCTGGTGCCGCGACCCGCAACCCGGCCGATCCGCACGACGCGGCCGTCCTTGACCGCGACATCGGCGCTGACCCACGGGCTGCCCGCGCCATCGAGCACGCGGCCGCCGCGGATCACGATGTCATATTCGGGCGCCGGGGTGTTCGCGGCGAGCAGCAGCGGCAGCATCGACATCGCACCCAAGAGGATCTTACGCTTCATCATTCATCTCCCTGTCGCCAGCCGGGGGACTGACGGTTTTTGCTTTCATTTCTTTGCGGCTGCCTGCGCGTCGGCGCGCACTTCGCCCACGACCTCGCGAACCGCGGCGATCACGACATCGGGCCGGTCGATCTGAATATAGTGACCGGCATCGCCCACGACCTGCTGGCGGCCGCGCGTCGAAAGCGCCGCCTGTTCGGCGTTAAGCGCCTTCCACTCCTGTTTGAAGCGCGCGCCGTCGGATGCCTTCAGCGACAGCCCCTTCAGCTCGGCGGGCTTGAACGGCGCCATTGCCGTCAGCACGATCAGCGGCCGGTTCCCGAAACTTTTGACCGCACGCGCGTCGTCCATCGTAAGGTCGAAGCCGTCGAGTTCGGACGTCGCACCATACACCGACTTGCTGGCATAGGCCGCCATCCGTGCCGCCGCGTCCTTCGGCAATTTCCCCTGCCCCGCATTCGCCATCGCGAAGCGCACGATGCCCGTCCACGACAGCGCGGTGGCGGTATGCATGATCCACCCCGCCTGCCCGGGATGCGCGTCGACCTTCACCGCTTTTCCAAGCCGCGCGACCTGATCGGGATGCGAGGCGTCGACCATCACCAGCCCGGCAACCTGCTCACCATATTTTCCGACATAGGTCCGCGTGTACGGTCCGCCGATCGAATGGCCGACGAGTATGAGCGGATCGGTGATTCCAGCTTCCTTCAGCAGCGCGTGGAGATCGTCGGCGACGGCCGATGCGCGCTGCGGCGTATCCTTCGCGTCGCTCCACATGATCCCCGCACGGTCATAAGCGCAGGCGCGGGTGAAGGTCGCGATCCTGTCGTGCACCAGCGTCCAGTCGATCGTACCGCCCGTGCCGAGCCCCGATTCGAAGACGACGGTCGGCGATCCGGTGCCGCGGCAATCGATGTGCATCTTGCGCCCGCCAATATCGACCAGCTTTCCGGGCGGCGGATAGTTCGCCGCGGCATTCTTGCGACCGAGCGCCTCGTAAATCGCGCCCACCACGACCAGCAGGACCAACAGCGCGAGCAGGCCGAGCAAGATACGCTTCGCCCAGCGCCGGACCCGCGCCCAGCCTGTTACCTTTGTCATGTCACATTCCCCTGTGCGGCAGGTTGAAGTTCTTGTGTCTGGCCGCGAACGAGCCGGTACAATCCGACCGTCAGCAATGGCACGACATAAACGGCGAGGAACACCCACGAGAGAAAGCGGTAACCGCTGGCGATCAGGGTCACGAGCCCGAAGCGATCGGCAAGGAACATGCAGCCGACGAGCAGCGCGCCTGCGATGCCCGCCCGGGCCCGTTTGCCGAGCGGTCCATGACCGCGCGACCGGCGCGCCGCGTCGACGCGCTCGTTGATCGCGTGGACCGACCCCGCCCCGCTTTCGAGCAGGGCGGCAAAGATCATGAACTGAAACAGCAAGTGGAACAGCGGCATTTCGAGTTGCCGCAGCATGAAATCCGACGGCAGCGTCTCACCCATGATGCCAGGATAGAAAGCGATCATCGCGACGAAGAAGAGGATCGCAGGCGCCATCGCGAGCGGGCCGGCGATCAGGCCGGCGGTCACGGCGTCACGCTGGCTGGTCAGGTGGCGGATCACCGGCAGGATCACCACCGCGCCGATGACGTTGTACCCCGTGTAAGTCAGTCCGCCGAGAATCCAGCCGTCCGATGGCGCGGGAATGGCGAAACGTGCCGCAATCTCGTCACCGAAACTGCTCAGCGCAAAGACCATGAACAGCGCGTAGACGCCGTAGAGCAGGAAGGAGACATATTTGAACAGGCCTTCGACCGAGGAATTGCCGAAGGTCACGAACAGCGCGATCGAGGCGGCGAGGAAAGCGGTCCCCGCGAGCGGCGGCCAGCCGAGGATCGCGGCGCCGATCTCGCCCGCCGCGGCGCCG
>NZ_DASWTD010000141.1:0-5718 GCF_036402335.1 Sphingopyxis sp.
GGATGGAGTGCTGCACCGCTCGCGCTCATGCTCGTTCCCGTACAGGCGTTTGCCCAGGACACGCCCGATGCGGCGAGTGAAGCGGGTAGTGACGAGATCGTCGTGACCGCGCGACGCGTCGCGGAAAATCAGCAGGATGTGCCGATGTCGCTGACGGCGATTTCGGGCGACACGCTGCGCGAGCAGAATGTCACGATGGTGTCGGATCTTGCGCGCCTCGTTCCTTCGCTCAACTTTTCGACCGATCTCAATCGCAACAATGTGACCTTTGCGATGCGCGGGCAGCGCGAAACGCGGACGTCGGCCGGCACGGGCGGCGGTCCTGCCGTGGTTGCCTATTTCGCCGAGGCGCCGTCGCGTGCGATCGGGCCGGGACAGTTTTTTGACCTGCAGAATGTTCAGGTGCTGAAAGGCCCGCAAGGCACGCTGTTCGGTCAGAACACGACGGGCGGCGCGATTCTCTTCGAACCCCAGCGGCCGACGAACGATTTCGAAGGCTATGTGATGGGCACGGTCGGCAGCTACGGCCGCCTCGACATCGAAGGTGCGGTCAATGTCCCGATCGTCGAGGACAAGCTGCTGCTCCGGGTCGGCGGCCAGACGCTCAATCGCGAGGGCTTCACCAAGGACGTCGTCACGGGCAAGGATTATGACAACCGCCATGCCTGGTCGACGCGGGCGAGCTTGCTGTTCCGCCCGTCGGACCGGTTCGAAAATTACACTATCGTCCAGTTCTCGGGCTCGAACGAGAACGGCCCTGGCGTCGTTCTGGTCGAAGCCAATGCGAACCATCTCCCCTTCGGCGCTCCTCTGACTCAACTATTGGCGCAGCAAGAGGCCCGGGGCGTCCGCGATGTTGCATTGAGCTCGATCTCGCGCGACCGCACGCGGCAACTCGGCGTCATCAACCGCACGACGTTCGACGTCTCGGACGCGCTGACGCTGACCAACATCTTCAGCTACACCAACTACCGCACCGACAGCGCGCGCGACGACGACGGCACGATCCTGCCGATCCAGGATTCGAACGGAGCATGGAAACCCGGGACGTGGAACAGCGACCTCAACTATCTGACCGAGGAATTGCGCTTTTCGGGAACGCTGGGCGAGGCGCTCAAATATCAGGTCGGCGGCTATTACGACCGCCTGTCGCGCGGCGGCCAGATGACTTATTCGCAGAATCTGCAGACTGCCGCGACCAGCTCGCAGGTCGATGCCGATGCGAAGGCGACGTCGAAGGCGGTGTTCGGGCAGCTCGGGCTCGATGTCGGCAAGCTCGTTCCCGTGCTCGAAGGCCTCAACCTGACTGCGGGCTATCGCTACACCTGGAATGACTTCGCCTTCGGGCTGACCCTGCTCCAGTATCCCGGCATTCTGCGCCCGCCGCCCGAACCGGTCGCCGGCACGCCGTGCTTCGCGCCGCCGGGCAATGTCTTTCCGGACTGCGAGGTGCGGGGATCGGGCAAGGACAAGGGCGACAGCTTCGTCTTCGGCGCTGACTATCAGATCACCGACGATGTCATGATCTTCGCCAACTACAAGCGCGGTTACAAGCCCGGCGGCTTCAACCCGATCATCGCGGCGTTCGGCGGCACGCCCGACAATCCCTTCTACGGCTTCAAGCCCGAGACGGTGAACACCGCCGAAGTAGGGCTCAAGACGAGCTGGTCGATCGGCGATGTGCGCGGACGCTTCAACGTCACGGGCTACAGCAGCAAATACAAGGATATCCACGCAACGGTGCCGGCGATCGTCCCACCCTTCACCGCGACCGCGATCCAGAATGCGGCGAGCGCGACGATCAACGGGATCGAGGCCGATGCCAATATCAGCATCCGGCGCTGGTTCTCGATCGACGCGGGTTACAGCTATACCGACGCCAAATATGACAAGTATCTCGTCGCCGACCTCGACCCGACGAAGCCGCCGACCGATTTGTCGGACCTGCCTTTCGTCTTCACGCCGAAGCATCAGTTCAATGTCGGCGCGAGCCTGACCTTGCCGTTTCCGGAAAATGTCGGCGACGTCGTTCTGCGCGGCACCTACAGCTGGCAGGACCGCATCTATGCCGGCGACACCGACCCGACGCAGCCCAGTTCCTTTATCAACTCCTACGGGATTTTGGGCGCGCGGCTCGATTGGGAGAATGTCCTCGATACCAAGAATGTCGACTTGTCGATTTTCGCGACCAACCTTGCCAACAAGACGTACCGCATCGCGGTGATCCAGCAGTATAATGCGAGTGGCTATACCACCGCGCTATATGGCGAGCCGCGGATGTACGGCGCGTCGCTGCGCGTTCGCTACTGAAGCGAGGGAGAGGATATATGAACAGAGCCCGTTTCCTGACTGCAGCCGCGGTCTGCGCTTCGCTCATGCACGGTCAGGCGGTTGCCTATGCCGCTGCGCCCGAACCTGCCGTCGCCGACGCGCGCACTGCGATGGTCGACAACCCTTGTCCGGCGCCCAAGCCGGTCGACGCAGCGACGATCGCCTTTGTCCAGACGCTGGTCGAACCCGGCGCGAAGTTCACGCCGCCGCCGCCGCTGCCGAAACCCGAAAACCCGATGCAGGACTGGGCCAACCTCTGTCGCTATCGTGCCGACAACGCCGCCGTGACGGCGCGCCCCGACGTCGTGTTCATGGGCGATTCGCTCACCGAGCTGTGGAAATATGCCGATCCCGCCTTCTTTGGCGACGGCCGTATCAACCGCGGGATCAGCGGCCAGACGAGCGCGCAGATGCTGCTGCGTTTCCAGGCCGATGTGGTCGCGCTGAAGCCGCGGGTGGTCCATCTGCTGACGGGCGGCAACGATATCGCTGGCAATGCGGGGCTGACGAGCGAGCAGGTTTTGAAGGACAATGTGATCGCGATGGTGACGCTGGCGCGCGCCAACGACATCAAGGTCGTGCTGGGGTCGATCACCCCGATCGAACGCGTCTGGTGGGCGCCCGATTTGCGGCCGGGCGGACAGGTGAAGCAGTTCAACGCCTGGCTGCGCGACTATGCCCGTGCCAACGGGCTCGGTTTCATCGACTATCATGCCGCGCTCGCCGACAGCGCGGGCAATATGCCGGCTGCTTACGCCAATGACGTGGCGCATCCCAATCGCAAGGGCTATGCGCTGATGGAACCCGCCGCGACGCGCGCGCTCGACGCCGCGCTCGGCAGATAGGGGTGGTGATGGGGAGGGGATATGCCATGAACCGGATTTTTCCGCTTCTCCTGCTCGCTGCAGGGATCGCACCCGCCGCGTCGGCGCAGGAGGTAAAGGCCCCGTGGCCGGACTTCCTCTCGGCCGAAGCGAAGGCGGGGCTTTCCGTCGACGCCGCACGCCAACCCGAACCCGCGACGATGGAAGGACGGCGCGAGCGATCCGAAGCGATCCAGCGTGAGGTCGGCCTGCCGCGCCTCGCGCGTCATGGCGTCGTGATGAAGGATGATGTGATCGCGGGAATTCCCGTACGCATCTTCACGCCTAGGAATGTCACGGCCAAGGGGCCGGTCCTGCTCAACCTTCATGGCGGCGGATTCATGGTCGATTCGGGCTCGATCACCGAAAATGCCGATGTCGCCGCGCTGACCGGATATCGCGTCGTTGCGGTCCGCTATCGCCTCGCGCCGGAACATCCTTTTCCTGCCGCCAGCGATGATGCACTGGCCGTCTATCGTGCGCTGCTGAAGGATCATGATCCGCGCCGGATCGGGCTTTACGGGACGTCGGCAGGGGCGATCCTCTCGGCCGAGCTTGTCGCAAGACTGCGCGCCGAAAAGCTGCCGCAGCCCGCCGCGCTCGGCTTCTTCTCGGGTGCCGCCGACCTGTCGAAGCTCGGCGATTCGATCGCGCTGTTCGCCGATCGGGCGGCGGTGTCGGGGCTCCTGCAATTCTATTCGGGCGGGCGGAAGCTCGACGACCCGCTGTTGTCGCCGAAACGCGGCGATCTTGCCGGCTGGCCGGCAACGCTGTGCGTTGCGAGCAGCCGCGACTTCCTGATGAGCGACACCGCCGAATTCTGTCGTGCGCTCGACGATGCCGGCGTTCCGGCACAGCTCACGCTGTTCGACGGGCTGCCGCATGCCTTCTGGGCCTATATCGATGCGCCCGAGAGCGATGCGGCGTTCAAGACCATGGCGCGCTTCTTTACCGCGCGTCTCGGAGGAAAGCCGTGAAGCGTCTGTTCCTTCTCGCCGCGCTGGCGGCGACATCGTCCGCCGCTGCGCAGACCGCGGTGCCCGCTTTCACCCTGCCGGCGTCGAACCAGCTCAGCGACGAAGCAAGGCAAGTACTTGAGCGGATGAAGGGGGCGACGGCGCCCGCCGACATTGCCACCGACATCGCGAAACAGCGCGCCTTCTATGGCCTGTATAATGACGAACGGCTTGCCGAGATGCGAAAGCATTTCCGGACCCGCGAGCGGCGCGAGACGATGAACGGCGTTACGGTCGACATCGTCGAGCCCGAAGGCGGGATCGCGAAGGGCAATGCGCAGCGCGTGTTGATCAATGTGCACGGCGGCGCCTTCATGTGGGGTGCGGGCAGCGGTGCGCTCGTCGAGGCGATTCCGGTCGCCGCCACGATGGGCGTGAAGGTGGTCACCGTCGATTACCGGATGGCGCCCGAGCATCGCTATCCGGCGGCGTCGGAGGATGTGACCGCGGTATACCGGGAGTTGCTGACGCAATATCGCCCCGGGAATATCGGCATCTACGGCTGCTCGGCGGGCGGAATCGCGACGGCGCAGGCGACCGCATGGATCCGCAAGCAGGGGCTGCCCCGCCCCGGCGCGATCGGTACTTTCTGCGGCACCGGCGCGCCGATGTCGGGCGATAGCCCCTTCGTCGCAGGGCCGATAACCGGCGAGGCGCCTTTCCCCGCGCCGGCGCTGCCCGATACGCTTCCGATCCCCTATATGGCGGGCGTCGCCGCGAACGACCCGCTTGCCTATCCGCTGACGTCGGACGCCGAGGTGAAGGCGATGCCGCCGACGCTGTTGCTCGCGGGCGGGCGCGACTTTGCGGTCAGCGCGCTGACGCTGGCGCACCGCCGTCTGGCGGCGGCGGGGGTGCCGAGCGAACTCCATCTTTTCGACGGGCTGCCGCATGCCTTTTTCGTGTGGCCCGACATGCCCGAATCGACCGAAGCCTATCGCCTGATGGCCTCCTTCTTCGACCGGCATCTGGGACGGCGCGCGCGCTGATGCGGACGCGCACTATTGTCACGCTGGCGCTGACTTATGCGCTGCTCGGCCTGCTGATGAACAGCGTCGGTATCGTGATCCTGCAATCGATCACCCATTTCGGCGCGACGAAGCTGATGGGGTCGACGTTGGAGGCCTGCAAGGACCTGTCGGTGGTCGTCGCCTCGTTCCTGCTGGTCGCCGCGGTTCCGGCTTTCGGTTATCGCCGCTCGTTGACCGCGATCCTCGCGGCGATGGCGGTCGCCTGTCTGTTCGCATCCTTCGCGACGGGTTTCGCGGCGATGCAGGCGCTGTTCGTCGCAACCGGCCTGTCGTTCGGGATCACCAAGATCGCGACCTATTCGACGATCGGCCTCGTCGCCCGCGATCCTGCCGACCATGCGAGCATCACGGGTCTGGTCGAAGGCGTCTTTATGGGCGGCGTGCTGGCCGGTGCGTGGATTTTCGGCTGGTTCATCGACATCGGCGACTGGCTGCGTGTCTACTGGCTGCTCGCCGCACTTTGTGCGGTGATGGCTA
>NZ_DASWTD010000142.1:0-1760 GCF_036402335.1 Sphingopyxis sp.
TCCCGCCGGCATAGGTCAGGCTGGCCTTGGCGAGCCGCGCGATGCTGAGCGCCTTGCCCTCCAGCCGCCGCCGCGCCCAACCGCCGCAGCGCGCATCGGCCGGGATCGCCGCGATCGCGGGAAGGCTGAACCGCTCGTAACGGTCGGCATCGGCATCGACGACCGACTGCGCGCGGCTCGTCCGCTCGGCGCGCAGCTCGACCGAGTAAGTGAGCGAAAAGGCGCGCCGCCACCAGTCGAGCGGCGCTTCGCCGTCGACCCGGCCCGCCGCGGCAAGCAGCGTCGGTGCCGCGCGCGCAACCGCCGCGACTGCCCGGTCGCGCGCCGTATCGTCGACCGCCCAGACCAGCCGCGCAGGTTGTGCAAAGCGCGCCCACACCGACACGTTGCGCGTCCCCGCGCCGTTCAGGCGGTGAAAGTCGGCCTCGTCGAGCACCGCATATTTGGCAATCAGCCCGCCATGCTGGAACGGAAAGACGTTCGGCGGGATCAGCCGGTTGGCGACCGCCATCCAGCGTTTCGGATAAGCGTCGCTATAGTCCGAGACGATCAGGTAGAAATCGAGCATCAGCCCGTCGAGTTCGCTCTCGCGCAGGCAGCTGCCATAGAAAAGCACTGCGCGCGCGCTGCCCGGATATTGGGCGGCAATCGCCTGCGCCATCGCGGCAGCGCGCGGGTCGACGGAGGTCGAAAGCTCGGCGCGGACCAGATCGATCAGGTCGGACATGCGCGAGCGCTCAGGCGGCGAGGCGCAGGAAGGGAACCGGCTGGGTCGAGGTCAGGATGATCGGCATGCCGTTCTTCGCCTGGAAGATTTCGCCGTCGAGAATCACGTTCGACCGTTCGCCCTCGATGCGGATTTCATCGCCCTGCTGGAAATGCACGCCGTTGAGCGGCTTTTGCCCCAAAGTCCCGCGCCAGGTCGCGCCGAGCATGCGGAACATCGCCCCGACATTGCTGTCGGTCGCAAGCAATTTCATATGGCCGTTCGTCCCGCCACCATCGCTGGTGCGGATGCTGAGCAGCAGCTTTTCGAGCGTCGTGACAATCAGCAGCGAGAATTTGCCTTTGAATTCGCCCTGGCGGATCAGCGACACCGTCATCGGTTCGGGCTTGGGCGGCAGGCGTCCGCCGCCGATCCCGAAGATGATCGCGAACAGGCCGAGGATCGCCGCGAGAAAGTGCGACACGCCGTTGGGCAGGCCGAGCGGATAGATGCGATTGCGGCAATAGAGCATCACATCGGCAAGATAGGCGCCGCCGAGGAACATGCCGAGCACCGGCCGCTCTTCGCCGCCGCTGTCAAGCGCAATGAGCTGACGTTCGATCACATGATCCTCGAGCTGGCCGCTCTCGACCAGTTCGACGACGCGCTGCAACGCCTTGATCGGATCGCCCTCGGCACCGAGGTCGAGCGCGATCAGATTGGTCTTGCCGTTGGGAAGCACCGCAACCGGCGGCGGCGAACCGCCGAAATGGTCGCCCGAATAAATCTCGGTCAGTGCAGCCTGGACCGTGCCGTCGCCACCGTTGATGACGACGACGCGCGGGCCGACCATCGCCATCGTGCGGATGGCTTTTTCGATCTGGTCGACATCCTCGACCTCATAGTGAAAAATGTCGGGATGTGCCGCGCAATATTCGCGAACCCGCGGCAACAACGAGCGATTGCCCGTCGAGCGTGGGTTCGAAAGGAGCGCGACGCTAGCCATATCCGATCACATATATTTCATCGAGATGGAGATCGTCTTGGGCGACTC
>NZ_DASWTD010000143.1:0-4499 GCF_036402335.1 Sphingopyxis sp.
CATGGCGTCAGAAGGCTGGCATTGCGCGATTACGCTCTGGGCCCCGGCTTTCGCCGGGGTGCACATCCCTATCGGAAGCTCCCGGTCGTAACCGGTCGTTCATCACAGCATCGCCACCAGCCGCTCGACCTCCTGCCCCGCCATCCGCGCGGCGCGGACCAGGTTCGCCTGAAAGTCCCCGCCGCTCGCGTCGTTCGCGTCGTCGGTCACCGCCTTGATCGCCGCCCACGGCCTGCCCAGCCGCACCGCGGCCTGCGCGACCGCGCCGACCTCCATGTCGACGAGCGTCGCGCCGAGCGATTGCAGGTCGGCGGCGGCGTCGGGGCAGGCGACGAAGCTGTCGCCGCTCGCGATGCGCGCGTGCGGCAGGCCCAGTCCCGGATCGGGCATGGCGGCAAAATGCGCCTCGCCCGCCTCGCCCATCGGCCAGTCGCCCGCGCGGTAGCGGCGGAAAAGCCCCGGCTCGTTCGCACCATAATCATGCTGCAGCGCCTCGGCGAGCCAATAGGCCCCGGGCGCCGCGCCGAGCGAGCCGCAGGTGCCCGTCATCAACAACCTGTCGGCGTCACGGCCGAGCACCCCCGCGGCGAGCGCCGCGTTGACCTTGCCGAGCCCGCAGGTCGCGATAGCGAGCGCATGGCCATGGACGTCGAGGCGGCGGACGGCGAAAGCGCCGCCCGCGCGCACCCCCGCGCCGGGAAACAGGGCATCGGCCTCTTCGGGCAGCGCGGCGAGAATCAGGATGTCGGCCATCGTGCCGGTCTATCGTATCGCGCGGCCTTGCCAAGCGGGCGCGGCACCGCCATCGCTCGCTTCCATGCTCGCCCGCATCTTTCCCGACCGTTTCGTTCCCGTCCTTCTCGCGACGATCCTGCTCGCCAGCCTGCTGCCCGTGCGCGGCGCCGCCGTGCCGGTGGCGCAGGGCGCATCGACCGCGGCGATCGTCTTTCTGTTCTTCCTGAACGGCGTCCGCCTGCCGCGCGACGAAGTGCTGCACGGCATCCGCAACTGGAAATTGCAGGGCGGCGCCTTCCTCTTCTGTTTTGGCGCGATGGCGTTGCTGGGCCTCGGCGCGCAGCTCGCGGCCGCGCCCCGGCTTCCCGCGACGCTCGCGCTCGGTTTCCTCTTTCTCGGCATCCTGCCCTCGACCGTCCAGTCGGCGACCGCGGCGAGCAGCCTCGCCGGCGGCAATGTCGCGGCGAGCGTCGTCGCCGCGGCATTGCTCAACCTCGGCGGCGTGATCGCCTCGCCGCTGCTGTTTGCGGCGCTCGCGGGCAGCGCGGGGGCGATCCATGGCGAGGCGGCGCTGCGGATCGTAGCGATATTGCTGTTGCCCTTTGTCGTCGGCCAGTTCGCGCAACGCTGGTTCCGTCCGTGGGTCCTTGCGCATCGCGGGCTCGCTACCTTCATGGACCGCACCGCGATCGCGATCGCGGTTTATGTCGCCTTTTCCGCCGCGGTCGTCGCCGGAATCTGGCAGCTTCTCGACGGACGCGAGATCGGCGTCGTGTTTGCGCTGGTTGCCGGCCTGCTCGCGCTGTCGTTTGGCGGCGCATGGCTGTTCGGCCGCCTGCTCGGGCTCGCGCGCGCCGACCGGATCACCCTGCTTTTCGCGGGCGCTCAAAAGAGCATCGCGGTCGGCGCGCCGCTTGCTGCAACGCTGTTTCCGCCCGCGATTGCCGGCATGGTGCTGGTCCCGATCCTCGTCTATCATATGGCGCAGCTGATCCTGTCGGCATGGATCGCACCCGTGCTGAATCGCGCCGGACAGGTGTAGTGCTTGAATAACACAGGGCTGCATGCCATATAGGCAGGCGGCACGGGTTTGAAGAATTGGGGCTGGAAGGAAGACGAATGAGCGAAGTGACCGCAACGGCGACCGCGACCGACGAGCTGAAGCTGACCCCGCCCGACCCAGTACCCACGGTATCGCCCGAAAAGGCGGCCGGCCTCGTCCCGCTGTCGGGCGAGCAGAAATCGAAGCTCGAGGAACGCGTCGACGGCTTTGTCGACGACCTTGTCGCGCAGGACGTCAATTCGCCCGCTTTCGGGCAAAAGGTCGACCAGATCACCAACATGGGCCGCAAGGAAATGCTCGAGGCGGCGAACCAGTCGAACCGCTTCCTCGACCGGCCGATCAAGGCGATGGACCGCGACAGCGACATCGGCATGAACCTGATCGAGCTGCGCAACACCGTCGAGCGGCTCGACCCGTCGGCGAACGGCAAGCTGCTGTCGAAGCGCGGCATCCTCGACAAATTGTTCGGGAGCAGCGTCACCAATTATTTCGCGCAATATCGCTCGGCGCAGTCGCATATCTCGGGCGTGCTCACCGCCTTGTCGAACGGCAAGGACGAGCTGCTGATGGACAATGCCGCCATCGACGTCGAACGGCGCAAGCTGTGGGAGGCGATGGGCAAGCTCGAGCAGATGATCCACATCGCACAAACGCTCGACGAAAAGCTCGAAGCCAAGGCGCACGAACTCGACATCAGCGATCCCGCGAAGGCCAAGGTCATCCGCGAAAATGCGCTTTTCTATGCCCGCCAGCGGACGCAGGACCTGCTGACGCAGATGGCGGTGACGGTGCAGGGCTATCTCGCGCTCGACCTCGTCAAAAAGAATAATATCGAGCTGGTGAAGGGCGTCGACCGCGCCTCGACCACCACCGTCGGCGCGCTCAAGACCGCGATCACCGTCGCGCAGGCGATGACGAACCAGAAGCTCGTGCTCGAACAGATCACCGCGCTCAACACGACGACCGCGAACATCATCGACGGCACGTCGAAGATGCTGAAGGACAATACCGCGCGCATCCACGAACAGGCGGCGTCGAGCACGATCCCGATGGAAACATTGAGCCGCGCCTTCCAGAATATCTACGACACGATGGATGCGATCGACACGTTCAAGCTGAAAGCGCTCGACAGCATGAAGACGACGGTCACCTCGCTCGAGGGCGAAGTCGCGAAGTCGAAGGGCTATATCGCGCGCGCCGAGGGTGCGAGCCAGGCGCAGGCGAGCGTCAGCGGAGCCGACAGCCCGCTCGCGTCGCTCGAAAGCTAAGGCGCGCCATGACGATGAGCGAAGTCGACAAGGTCCGGCTTTCGGCAGCGTCGGCGATCGAGCGGTCGCGCGAACGCCGCCGCCCGATCGGGACGAAGAGCATCGCGCTGCGCCGCCAGCATCTCTACAAGAAGCTCGGCCGCGTGCTGATCGCCGGCGGGATCGTGCTGATCGGCGCTGCCGTCTTCGGCGCGCTGATCCAGCCGCTCGGCTTCACCGGGCTGCTCGCGCTGTTCATCCTGCTGGTCGGGGTCGCGGTGCTGTTCGGCCGCTCGCCCTTTCCCGAACCGCGCCAGGCCGACCTGCCCAAGGCTGATCTGAAGCAGCTCGCGGGCCGCACCGAAATCTGGCTCGAGGCGCAACGCCCGGCGCTTCCCGCACCGGCGCGCCAGCTCGTCGACGGCATCGGGGTCCAGCTCGACCTGCTCGCGCCGCAGCTCCAGACGCTCGATGCGTCGAGCCCCGCGGCGGCGAATATCCGCAAGCTCGTCGGCGAGGATCTGCCCGAACTGGTCGCCGGCTATCAACGCATTCCGGCGGGCCTCCGCACCGAAGCCCATGCCGGCCGCACCCCCGACGAGACGCTCGTCGGCGGATTGAAGATGCTCGAAAGCGAGATCGGCCATGCGGCGCGCAGCCTTGCCGCGGGCGAGCTCGACAAGCTCGCGACGCGCGAACGTTATCTCCAGCTCAAATATCAGGGACTTGAGGGCGAGGATACGCCCGCCTAGGCCTGTCGCCAGCGCTGCGTCCCGAACCAGAGGAGCAGGACGAGCAGCAGCGGCGGTGCGAGTCCCCGGTGCCCCGCCCCGGCGAGCGGCGCGAGCATGGGCGCCGATGACAGGAGCAACAGCGCCGCCAGCAGCGCGCCGATGGCCAGCGCCTCGAACGCGAAGCTTCGCCAGAAACGGCGGCGGGCTCGCGCATAGGCCGTCCGCGCATCGATCGCACGCTCGACGGCGGTCACGAAGCCGCGATCGCCCGGTCGCTCGGGCGGCGCCAGCAGCGCGGCAAGCATCGCGTCCGTCGTCCGATCCTCCGGCGCCGTCATCCGTCCGCTCCTTCGCCGCTCATCTTCTGCGCCTTCGCGCGCCCGCGCAAGACCAGCGATTTGAGCGTGCCCAATGGCACCCCCATGATCGCGGCCGCCTCGCCGTGCGACCAGCCATGGCCGAAACAGAGCGTGAGCGCGGCGCGCTCCTGCGGGGACAGCGCGGCAAGCAAGCGGCCGGCGTCGAGCGCGGCTTCGCTTGCGGGGCGCGGATCGCTCGATGTCGCAACCTCTTCGTTTCCGGCCAGCCTTTCGCGCCGCCGCGCAGTACGCCGCTGGTCGAGGAACAGCCGCCAGCCAATCCCCATGACCCACGCCGCATAGCTCCCCTGCCCCCGATATTCGTCCGCGCGCTGCCACGCGCGGACGAAGGCTTCCTGCG
>NZ_DASWTD010000144.1:0-1711 GCF_036402335.1 Sphingopyxis sp.
ACAGCCAGGCCGAGCTGATGGATGTGCTCGGCACCGACAGCTGGGCGGTCGCGGGCGCCTATGGTGCGTTCACGCGGCTCATCATCAACCTTTCGGCGATCCTCGTCTTCGCGGTGTTCCTGCTGGGCCTGTCCTGGCCAATCACCGTCGCTGCCACGATTTCGGCGGTCATCGTCTCGGCCTTTATCGGGCGGTTGTCGCACCCGGTTGCCGCGCTCGGCGCATCGGTCAAGGCCGAGCACCAGTCGATGGGCGGCCGGATGCTGATGACGCTGCAGGGCATGCGCGCCCTCCGTGCCTATCGTCGCGAGGCAGCGCAGCATGCGCGCTTCGTCGAATCCTCCGCCGCGGCGCGCGAGGGCCTGACACGCGTCGAGCGGCTCTCGGCGGCGATCGGCCCCGCCACCGAGGTCGGCTATCTCGCGATATTGTGCCTTATCGTCGCGGGCGCGGGGGCGCTCGCGATCGATTTCCATACGACGCTTACCATCGTCGCGTTGCTTTACCGACTCCAGCCGCATCTGCGCGAGTTCGAGGGCAATCTCCTCTATCTTTCGCAGGCGGCGCCGCAGGTCCGCGCCGTCCGGCGCATGGTCGACCGGACCGACAAACTCTTTCCGGAAGACGGCCACGAACCGCTTCCGGCCGACTATCGCGCAATCACGCTGGAAAGTGTCAGCTTCGCCTATGATGGCGAACCCGTGCTCCGCGACGTGAGCCTCGCCATTCCGCGCGGCAAGGTTACCGCGCTTGTCGGCGCCAGCGGCTCGGGCAAGACCACGATCGTCAATCTGCTGCTGCGCCTCTACACGCTCGATCACGGTTTCCTGAAGATCGACAATATGTCGCTGGCCTCGGTGCGGCGCGCCGATTGGCTCGGCCAGATCGCGGTCGCGGGGCAGGACATCGATCTCGTCGAGGGCACGGTGCGTGACAATGTGTTGATGGCGCGCCCCGATGCCGATGAAGCCGCGCTGACAGAGGCCTATGGCCTGTCGGGGCTCGGCAATTTCCTCGCGTCGCTGCCGCATGGTGACGAAAGCTGGGTCGGGCAGCAGGGGCTCAACCTGTCGGGCGGCCAGCGTCAGCGCGTCGGCATAGCGCGCGCGGTGCTGCGCGATCCCGGTTTCCTGATCCTCGACGAAGCGACGAGCGCGCTCGACAGCGCGCTGGAGGCCGAGATACGCCAAGGACTGGAGGCGCATTTCGCGGGCCGCACGATGCTTATCATCACGCACCGCCTGGAAACCGTCCGCGCGGTCGACCATGTCATCCGGCTGGCGGAGGGGCGCGTTGTCAGCTCGGGCAGGCCCGCGAACGTCTTCAATGCCGCTCGCGCAGAACCGGTGGCGTAGCGCACGGTTCGGCTGTCCTACACGGGCGCCATCTGTCATGAATCGGGTTAAGGGCTGTTCTTTGAAGCTCCATGGTTTCCATCGTGATGAGACAGAAAATATCAATTTTTAGTAATTATATTTCAAGAACCACGAGAAAAGTGCGAATCTAAGCGGGAACCTTGCTTTGCTGGTGCCAGGCGAGCGCCGTCCTGACGATGGTGTCGATATCCGATCGCTCGGCCTTCCAGCCCAGTTCGCGCATCGCCTTTGTCGGATCGGCGATCAGCACGGGCGGATCGCCCGCGCGCCGCGGTTTCATCTCGCGCGCTATCGGCCGGGCAGTCACCCCCTCGAGAGCGTCGAGCACTTCCAGC
>NZ_DASWTD010000145.1:0-3731 GCF_036402335.1 Sphingopyxis sp.
CATCCTTCCAGACGGTCGCGGTATAGCTCTTGCCAGCATCGAGGAAATCGAAGCTGAGCGTCAGCGTCCGTTCGGTTGCGTCGTTGACCCCGCCGACATACCAGTCGGCGCTGTTCCGGTCCTTGCGCGCGAAGATCGCATAGTCGCCGACCTCGCCCGCGATCAGCTTGCTTTCGGCCCAGTCGGCCGGGACCTGCTTGATGAAGTCCAACTCGCGCGGATGCGCTTCCAGACTTTCGATGAAGTCGGCGGCCATCTGGATCGGCGAATAAATGGCGAGATAGAGGCCGAGCTGTTTCGCGAGCGTCGAGGCGAAGGGCGCCTTGTTCGATCCCTCGAGGCTCAGCACCCCCGGCGTATAATCCATCGGTCCCGACAGCATCCGCGTATAGACGAGCGTCGGTTCATGGTCGGGGCCGCTGCCGAAATCGCTCCACGCATTATATTCCATGCCGCGTGCGCCCTCGCGCGCAACCCAGTTGGGATACGTGCGGCGAAGCCCGGTGTCCTTGATCGGTTCGTGCGGGTTGACCGCGACCTTGTACTTCGCCGCGGTCTGCACGACCTTCAGATGGTGCTGCACCTGCCGCTGGCCGTCGTGCCATTCCATGCGCATCGTCCCGGGCGTGTCGCCGGGCGCGATGATGCCGCCGGCGTCGGCGACATAGCCGGTCTTCACCGCCTTGACGCCAAGCTGGCCATAAAGCTTCATCGCATCGTCAAGCTGCGCTTCGTAAACCGCAATATTGCCGCCGGTTTCATGATGGCCGATCAGCGTCACGCCCTTCTTGCGCGCATAGTCGGTGACCGCCTTCAGGTCGAAATCGGGATAGGCTTCGGTAAAGCTGTATTGGTCGCCATGGCCGAACCAGTTGCTGTTCCAACCCTTGTTCCATCCTTCGACTAGCACGCCGCCAAAGCCGTGCTTCGCCGCGAAGTCGATATATTGCTTCGTCCTCTCGGTCGTCGCGCCATGCTCGGGTCCTTCGGCCCAGCTCCACGGGCCGCGGATCATGCCCCACCAGATGCCGATATATTTCATCGGCTTGACCCAGCTGACGTCGCCCAGCTTGTTCGGTTCGTTGAGGTTGAGTTCGAGATCGCTTTCGACCAGCCCCGCGGCGCTGTCGGCAATCCGGATCGTGCGCCAGGGCGTGTTGAACGGCAGGTCGCGGACCACCCTTGGCCCACGCGACGATGGCGACAGGGTCGAGCGGAACTTGCGCCCCTCGATGCGCTTCAGCCACATGCCCGAATAGTCGACGAGCGCCGCCTCGTGGAACGCGAGATGCGTGCCGTCGGCGAGGCGCATCGTGATCGGCGTGTGCGCGGTGGCGACCGCATCGATCGGGGTTTTCTGGTAGATTTGCTCGTAGCGATTCCATTCGCCGCCGGTGATCCACCAGGCGGTACCTTCGGGCGCGATGTCGAATTCGGTGACCTCGTCGGCGATCTTCGCAGTCTTCATCCCCGCCTGCTCGGGCAATTCGTAGCGAAAGCCGATGCCGTCGTCGAACAGGCGGAAACGGACGTTGATCGCGTGCCCGCCCCAGCTTTCATGCTGGCGGAAGCGGACGAGCAGTTCATTGTAGTGATTGCGCACAAAGCGGCGCTCGCCCCACGGCAATTCCCATTTTTCGTCGGCACCGCCGGTCTCCGCACCCTCTATCCCGAATCCGCGCTGCAGGCCGATGCCGTCGGTAAGCATGAAACCGAGTTTCGACGGCGCGATGAGCAGCTTGCCCTTGCGCGACAGCGACCAGGTCGGGCGCTGGTCGCTATCGGTCGAGACCGTCAGCACGATCCGGCCGTCGGGCGACGCTGCGGTTTGCGAGGGCCGGGCGTCCTGCGCCATGGCCGGCGCGGCCGCGATCAGCGAGAAGGCGGCGATCAGGCTACGCATCAATTTTTTCCTTCGAGATCAAGCCACAGCACGCCGCAGGGCGGCAGCGACGTCCTATCGGCGCCATTGAGGGCGACAAATTCCATACCCGCCGCGCCATGCGCCGCGATATCGATCGTGCCGCCGCCCAGATTGAAAAGGCAGCGGACATGCCGGTTCCCGGCGATGCGGTCGAACGCCAGAAAATCACCCTCGGCGACCCAGCGGTCGTCGCGGCCAAAGCGCAGCGCAGGGTTGGCGGCACGCAAGCCGACAAGCCGGCGGGTCAGGTTGAGCAACGAGGTCTCGTCAGCCTGCTGGCGGTCGACCGCAAGGTCACGGTGCGCCGCGCCGAGCGGCAGCCACGGATCGGCGACGGAAAATCCCGCATTCGCCTCGGTCGCCGCCCATGGCAGCGGCGTCCGCGCACCGTCACGCGAGAGCGTTAGCGGCCAGTTCTTGAGCGCTTCGGGGTCTTTCACCAGCTCGAACGGGATCTCGACCTGATCGAGCCCCAGCTCCTCGCCGTTATAGATGATGATATTGCCGCGCAGCGCACAGAGCAGTGCCATCTTCATCCGCGCATAAGCGGCGGCATCGACGCCTTCGGGGGTCCAGCGCGACACCGCGCGCGGCGCGTCGTGATTTTCGAACGCCCAGCTCGGCCAACCGAGCCCCGGCGTATCGGGCCATTGCTCGGCTGCCTCGCGCACCAGCTGCGGCGTCAGCCGGTCGGCATAGAGGAAGTCGAAGCCATAGGCGCTATTGAGCCGGCTTGTCCCCGCGGTGAACAGCTTCATCTCGCGCACCGCATCGTCGCCGCCGACCTCGGCCACCGTGAAGCTGCCCGGATATTGATCGGTCAGCGCGCGGATTCGTTCGAGGAACAGCGCGATGTCGGGATGCGACTGGTTGTAGATTTTCTGCTGGAAATCGAACGGCCGCGTGCGGACCTTGTTCGACGGCGGCGCGGGCGGATTGTCGCGAAATTCGGGATCGTGCATCGAGAAATTGATCGCATCGATACGAAAGCCGTCGACGCCGCGGTCGAGCCAGAATCGCACGACGGCGAGCAGCGCGTCCTGCACCTCGCGGTTGTGGACGTTGAGTTGCGGCTGGGTGCCGAGGAAATTATGCATATAATATTGGCCGCGCCGCGCGTCCCACGTCCACGCCGGCCCACCGAACACCGACTGCCAGTTGGTCGGCGGCGACCCGTCGGGTTTGGCATCGGCCCAGACATACCAGTCGGCCTTGGCACCATGCTTGCCCGCACGGCTTTCGGCGAACCACTTATGCCGGTCGGACGTGTGCGCAAAGACGAGGTCGGTCGTGACCTTCAGCCCCAGCGCATGCGCGCGCGCCACCAGCGCGTCGAAATCGCCCAGCGACCCGAAGATCGGATCGACCCCGCAATAATCGGCGATGTCGTAACCGAAATCATCCATCGGCGAGGGATAGAAGGGCGACAGCCAGATCGCGTCGACGCCAAGCGAAGCGATATAGTCGAGCCGCGCGGTGATGCCGGCAAGGTCGCCGATGCCGTCGCCGTTCGAATCGGCGAAGCTGCGCGGATAGACCTGATAGATCGCCGCACCCTTCCACCAAGGCTGGGCGGTAACGCTCAAGGGTTCGTCCTGAAGAAGAGGCTGGTTCGTCGTCACGCGGGCTTTCGCTTATTCGCTGGCCTGGCAGATGATCGTGCCGAAGGCGGGGAGGGAAAGGTGGAGGCTGCCCGGCGCGGCGGGCTGGGCCGGACAGGAGCCGTAGAGCGCGGTAAAGCCCGCGCTTTTCATATCGATGGCAATGTTCGCCGACAATTGCTCTGCAGACGTATTATAGGCCAGCA
>NZ_DASWTD010000146.1:0-3760 GCF_036402335.1 Sphingopyxis sp.
CCCTCCAGGTCGCGCAGACGCGGCTCCAGACCGTGCTGAACAAGCTCGCTCCCGTCGATCACGAGGCATCCGATGCCGAGCTCGCGGTCGCGCTCGCCAAGATCGGGCTCTAACGGCGAACTCGTGCACGCTTCGTCGCAAAGCTGCGTTTGCCCCGATCGACCGCGGCAACTAGCGGGTCGCTTGCTCGTTCTTTCGTGAGGCGCCGGTCATGAGATCGGCCCGCTCCCCCGAAAGGAATGCTCATGTTCGATAACAAGAATATCGCAACGCTGAACTCCCTCATCGCGACCACGCTCGACAGCGTCGACGGCTATCGCAAGGCAGCCGACGAGGCCAATGCCGCGCAGTTCAGGGAGATTTTCCTGAGCCGTGCAACCGAGCGGCAGACCGTCGTCACCGACTTCCAGGCGAAGGTGCGCGAGCTCGGCGGCAACCCAGAAGATGACGGAACGGTGCTTGCGTCGGCGCATCGCGCCTTTCTCGGCCTTCGTGACAAGCTCACCGGCGCGCGCGACGATGACGCGGTGATCGCCGAGGTCGAACGCGGCGAAGATCATATCAAGTCCAAGTTCGAAAGCGCCCTCGGCGACACCGATCTGGACCCCGCGGTTCGTCGGCTTATCGAGACCGGCTACGCTTCGGTCCGCGCGGGGCACGACCAAATGTCGGCGCTGAAGCATGGGCTGGACGCCAGCTGATCTTTCCCGGCAGCTAATTCTCTCGGCTCCCCGGGGCGACCGGGACTCGATTGCCCGTCAAGTACGCTTTTCGTCGGCAGTCGATCGGTCGCGGTCTTTGCTGATCATCATTGAAGAACGTCCGCTTCTCGCGATTTACCGCTAGAAGCGGACAGTCTTCAACCGTTGAGGGTTTCGGACGCCGCGAGGCGTCGGAAAGTCTTCGGTGCCCGAACCGCGGTGGTCATGGTCTGAGCTATGGGGAAAGCTGTTTTGCGCAGGTCGTGGTGCTGGACGTTGCTGCCCAAAATCGGACGTATCTGAGATCGGACCGTCTGAATTTAGATCGCAAAAGCGGACGTGGAAAATCGGACGGGCCGATTTTGATATGGCGACGTCTGCTATTGGGCAGCGTCGGCGCGAGCGGGTCCGCTTCCAGGCGCGGGTGCGCGCTGGATCGTGTCGGTGCCAGGCCGTGCCGGGTCACGGCGCCGGTGTCCCGGATGAGACCGCCGACTGGGGCGGCGCGCGAGGCTGATAGCGGCGCTCGAAGACCTCGATGATGATCATCGTACCGCCGCAGCACGGACAGGTCGGTCGGGGCTCTGCATCCTCGGTCGGTTCCTCGGTCGGTCGAGGTGCGACATCGAGCAGGCGGCGGGCGCGTTCGAGATGATCCTTGCGGCGTGCGCTGGCGAGGAGGCCGTAGTGGCGGATGCGGTGGAACCCGCGCGGCAGGGCGTGGAGAAGAAAGCGGCGGATGAACTCGTCGGCCCCAAGGGTCATGACCTGCTGCCGTCCGGCACCGGCCTTGCGGTAGTCCTTGTAGCGGAAGGTGACCCCGGCTTCGTCGAACCGGAGGAGGCGGCTGTTCGATATGGCGACCCGGTGGGTGTAGCGTGACAGATAGGCGAGCACGGCCTCGGGCCCGGCGAACGGGGCCTTGGCATAAACGACCCAGCGCTTCTTCCGAACCGGTGACAGATGCCGCAGGAACGCGCGTCGTTCGGCGAGATGCGTGAGGCTGCCAAAGAGGGCGAGCTGCCCGCGGTCATGGAGCGCGCGCAGCCGGGTTAGGAACAGGCGTCGGAACAGGGCACCAAGCACGCGGACCGGCAGCAGGAAGGCGGGGCGTGCGGATATCCAGCGTGTTCCATCGCGCGAGATGCCGCCGCCGGGCACGATCATGTGGATGTGCGGATGATGGGTCAGCGCCGAGCCCCATGTGTGAAGCACCGCGGTGATGCCGATCCGGGCGCCGAGGTGCTTCGGGTCGGCGGCGATGGTCAGCATCGTATCTGCCGCGGCCTTGAACAGCAGGTCATAGACGAGCGCCTTGTTATAATAGGCGATGGCGGCGACCTCGGCAGGCAGGGTGAACACGACATGGAAATAACCGACCGGGAGGAGGTCGGCTTCGCGCGCTTCGAGCCAGCTGCGCGCCGCGGCGCCCTGGCACCTGGGGCAGTGCCGGTTGCGGCAGCTGTTGTATGCGATCTGCCAATGCCCGCAGTCGGTGCAGGCCTCGACATGACCGCCGAGCGCGGCGGTGCGGCAATGCTCGATCGCCGACATGATCTTGAGCTGATGCAGGCTCAGATGCCCGGCATGCGCGGTGCGATACGCAGGCCCCGCGGCACGGAAGATGTCGGCGACCTCGAGTGAGGCGCGCACCGCTCAGCCGTCGGGTGCCTCCTCGCTCGGCGATGCGAGCGCGAGCCTGTCGAGCGGACTGACGATCGACCGAACGGTCCTGGTGGCAACCTGGGTGTAGAAGGCGGTGGTGTTGAGCTTGGCATGGCCGAGCAATGCCTGGATGACGCGGATATCGACACCGTCCTCGAGCAGGTGAGTGGCGAAGCTGTGGCGCAGCGTATGCGGTCCGACGCGCTTGTCGATATCGGCGGCCTCCGCGGCTTCGACGACGACACGGTAGAGCTGGCGCGTGCTGATCGGCGCCGCGGCGCTCTGTCCGGGGAAGAGCCAGCCATCGGGAAGGAGGATGCCCTGTTGCCGTCCGGCGCGCCACCAGTCGCGCAGCAGCAGGAGCAGGCCTTCGGGCAGCATGGCGTTGCGGTAGCGGCCGCCTTTGCCGCGCTCGATCCGCAGCAGCATCCGCTTGCTGTCGATATCGGTGACTTTTAGCGCCGACACCTCGGCGACGCGTAGGCCCGCGCCGTAAGCGACCGACAGCGCGGCCTGGTGCTTGAGCGAGCGGGTCGCATCGAGCAGGCGCTTCACCTCGGCCATCGTCAACACGACCGGGATCTTGCGAACCTGCCTCGTGCGGACCAGCTTGCGCGCGAGGTCGGGGCGGTCGAGCGTGTGCGTGAAGAAGAACCGCAGCGCGCCGACGATGCTGTTCATCGTTGGTGCGGGGACGCCCGCCTGTTGCTGCTCGATCTGGAACTGCCGGACATCCTCGGCGCTCGCGGTGTGGGGCGAGCGCCCGAGCCAGGTCGCGAACCGTCCGACGTCGCGCAGATAGTTGCGCTGCGTCTCCTTCGAGAAGCGCCGCATGGTCATATCGTCGATCAGCCGCTGGCGCAGCGGGCTGATCGGGCCAATCTGGATAAGCTCGTTCATCGTTCGACTCCTCAGGTAAAGGAGCCGAAAGGGTCTGCCTGCGGCAGCCGACGTTCAATCAGGCGCGGCGCTCGCTCGGCCCCTTTACATTGAGGCTAGCGCCAATCCGCGCAGCGGTTCGTGCAACGGCCATAACGTAAATAGTCTGCGCCCGGGGTGCGGCGTGGACGATTAGCATTTGTCGGTCGTACAGAACGCTAAGATAGCAGGTTCGCAAGGTCTTCAAGGACCGCATTCCAATAAGCGATTTCCTGATCGTTCCCGCGTTTGCGCGCCCATTCGAGTTGCCGAGCCACTAGTTGCGTGGCCTCGTTTCCGTGTCGCAGCTTCAGTTGGGCTGAGCAGCCGCGTACGCTTTGACTGCCGTTAAAGGGCATGACACTTCCTCCGCCTTCGCCTTCGCCGCCAGCATGATGGTAGAGGGCGGCGGTAATCCGCCGCCCTCTCATTATCAGAAGTCCATCGCCGGCATCGGCGCGGCCTTCTCCTCCTTC
>NZ_DASWTD010000147.1:0-3837 GCF_036402335.1 Sphingopyxis sp.
GTAGATAGAGATAATTGCGTTCAGTATTTTCAACCAGAGGCAGCCGCGGGAGGGGATGCTCGAGTTTGTGTTAATTCGAAAGCAAAGACACTTGTTTCAGTCGAGTTTGGAGAATGAATGCCCCGTCAGCGAGACGCACCACACGGCCGAGGCCATTTGGCTTGATTTGCTTGGCCATGGACCTCGGATCAAGTCCGGGATGACGACGAGAGATAGGTCAGCTTCCGGTCGAAACTCTCCGGTAGCAAACGGGCGCCGCGGGAATCAGCCCTGCCGCTGTCGCCAACCCGCGTAGAGATCGGGCATTCCCGCCAGTCGAACGGGCAGGTGGCGAATGTCCATCGTCTGTTCCGGAAAGGGCCTGGCGAGATCCTCGTAGATCGCCGCGGTCGACAGGCCATATGGTGCGCCGTCCTCGTTCGAAAAGGCATAGGTCACCGCCTTGATCCCCGCGAGGCGCATCGCCGCCATGCACATCGGGCAGGGGTGACCGCTCGCGAAGACCGCACAGTCGCCGAGATCGGGACCCAGCGCCTTGCTGGCAAGCCGGATGGCGTTGAGCTCGGCGTGCGATGTCGGATCGCCCGTCTCCAGTATCGCGTTCACGCCCGTTGCGACGATCTCGCCATTGCGGACGATCACCGCGCCGAACGGGCGGCCACCCTTTTCGACATTGGCATGGGCGAGCGCGATTGCTTCGCGCAGATAGTCTTCGTCATTTCCCATCGGCGGGCCTCCGGTCGGGTTCAAGCTCGGCTTTCAGAAATGCCGCAATCTTCGGCCAGCTGTCCATACGCGCCGCGGCATTTCCCGCTTCGGTGCCGCCAAGCTTTGCCCAGTATCGCCGTGCCTTGTCGTCGGCGAAGGGCGCACCCATCACGCCGTGCCCCGCGTCCTTGTACCGCAGCACGATGGGGGCAGGCGCGCCCTTCGCGGCTGCCCGCGCGACGATCTGATCGGTCATCGGGCAGCTCGGCCATAATTTCTCGGCCTCGCCGCAGACGAGCATCAGCTTGCCCTTATATCGTTCGACCGGGATGATCGCCGCCGGGTTCGTGTCCAGTTCCCTGAGTCCGTTCACGAAAACCGGCATCAATCCGTCGCTCCCCGGTTGTCCCTTGTAGGCTAGATGGGGCAGCGGCTTGCCGCCTTCGCTCCACGACGAGCTGAACGATCCGAACATGTAATTCTCTCCCGTCATGCCGTCCCAGACGACGCTCGACGGCATACCGAGCACCGCAGCGCGGATTCCCGGATAGCGTGTCGCGACGAGCAGACCCGCCTCGGCGCCCTTCGAATATCCGACAATGCCGAGCCGGCTGTCGTCGACCCCGGGCTGCCGTTTCAGCCAGTCGAGACCCCTGGCGAAATCCTCGAGGGGGATGTTCTTGAGCTTCGCCGATTTGCCCGGCGCATTATGATAGGCGAGCTGGAGCGTGTTGTAGCCCTCGGCCTGCAGCAGCAATGCCAGCGCGCGCATATCCTTGCCCAGCCCGCCTTCGGACCCGCCGAGCAGCAGGATCGCCGGATGCGGTCCGTCACCCCCGGCCGGAAAATAATTGGCGAAAATGCCGTTGGAGTCGACGCGCTGGCCGGTCGGCCCCGCCTCGACGATCTTCGCGGGAGCCGGCGGCTGCGTTATCATCCACGCCATGCCGCCCCCGCCGGTTACGACCAGCGCGCCCAGGATTCCGAATGCGATCTTCCATTTCCGTTTCATGGCCGCCCTCCATGTCTTTACTGTCTTATTCGTATATTACACTTCGCGGGGTTTTCACACAAAAGAAAGGGGCCGCTCGCGCAGCCCCTTCCTCTTCCGGAAACGGCTGGATCAGCCGAACAGACGCTCGGCATAGATACTGCGCAGCTGGGCGAAATTGTCCCAGTGCGGCGCCGCGGTTGTGCCGCGCAGACGCGCCTCGAGCACGTCGATATGGCTGTGCCAGCCCGCGCTGACGTTAAGCAGCACCGACGGGTCCTCGACGCGCTTGTGGACGATCGTCAGCAGCACCTCGTCGCCCTTTTGCTGCAGAGCGAAAGTCACGCCGCCGGTGCTGCCCCAGCTGATCGACAGCAGGCGCGGCGCGTCGATCGCGATGACTTCGCAGGTCATGCGATGCTCGTCGCCGAAACCTTCGGGACGTTCGCCGGGCGGGTCGGTCAGTTCGTCGTTGCGCCAGACGAGTTCGACCGGCGCGCCGGCCAGCTGCTCCATCGCACCCGATGCGAGCCACTGGCGGCGGAGATCGCTGTCGGTCAGATACGACCAGATGCGCTCGATCGGGCCGGGGAGCAGGCGGGTGATCGTCAGCGTCGCAGGTTCGGTAACGACGCCATAATTGTCTTCGGCGAGCATTATATTCATCGTCATTCTCCTTCTTTCCCGGGGAGGGGTTTCTTGGGGGGAGGGGGCGGCGCGTCCTCGGTTCGCAAGAGGCGTTCGAGGACGTCCAGCCGGTCGGTCCAGAAGCGGCGGTACATGCCCAGCCACTGGTCGGCGTTCATCAGCGGCACCGGATCGAGGCTGCAGACATGGGTGCGCCCTCGCACGTCGCGGCGGACCATCCCGGCATTTTCCAGCACCTTGATATGTTTCGACGCCGCGGCGAGCGACATCGCGAAGGGCTCGGCGAGTTCGCCGACGGTCCGTTCGCCGGCGGCGAGTTCGCCGAGCATCGTGCGGCGCGTCGCATCGCCAAGAGCGTGAAAGATCGTATCGAGCGTGTGCGAATCATATTCAACCATGCAGTTGAATATTGGCTGGCCGGACTCGATTGTCAACCGATTAGTTGAATGACATTCCTCAACCTTGGTCTACCGCTCGCCTGCGATACGATTTCGTGCATCTTCGCTGTAGAGCGACCAGTTGGCGGGACATGTCTTCACGGGCTTGGGCAGTCCCTGCATGCCCTCGATGATCCAGCAGTCGTTGAAGATCGAACAGTAGCAGGAGCGGACCTCGAGTTTCCACCGTTCCTTGTTGAACGCCTGCCAGACCGCTTCATTCGCGGGCGTCCGGGGCAGGTTGATGAGGTTCTGCGTTTCCCCCGGCCGGATCGCGACACCGGTCGAGGGCGAGGTCGAATAGGACAGCGATTTTCCCCGCCGGTCGCCGCAGCAGGCGACGAACAATTCGGCCGGATTGGCGATTACCTTGCCCTTGTAGCGAATCTCGATCGGACCGAGGATCGCCGGGCCGACGCCATTGTTGGTCAGCGACAGCGAAATGTCGGGCTTGCCATCCTTGGAGGCGTTGCTGGTGCCGAAGGTAACGAAAGGCATCACCCCGCCGGTCTGCATCTTCTGCGTCGCGTCGGCCTGCACGAACGCGAACCAGGCGAGCGCAAGCGAAGCGATCAGCGCGGGCAGGCCGATCAGGAAATGCGCGATCGTGATGATCGGCAGGTACCGCAGGAAGCGTGATCCCAGAGCCGCCGCGGCCGACGCGGGGACGATCGGTTCGCGCGCTGTTTCACGGTCCGGATTCTCGCTCATCGCGGCTTTCCCCTTCATCGAATCGCGTCGCCGCTTGGCGGGGCGGCGGACTGCGTATAGCTTCGGCTGCCCCGACTTGTCCGATACAGAGTGATTCCGTGATGTTCCAGACGCTGATCCTTTCGCTTGCCCTGGCCGCCCAGGCCCCCGCCCTCCCGCCGCAGACGACCCAGTTGCCGCCGCCCGTACCGCCGGTGCCTGCACCCGTTGTCCCGGTGGTCGAGGCTGACACCCGGCCTTATGTGGCGCTCGTCACCGATCTCGGGACGATCACCGTGCGTCTCGAGGACAAGCGTGCACCGGTCACCGCCGCAAACTTTTTGCGCTATGGCGATACAAAGC
>NZ_DASWTD010000148.1:0-8016 GCF_036402335.1 Sphingopyxis sp.
GGAACAGGTAACTGCTGTAGTCCGCGTCATGCTCAATGGTTTCGAGGATCGCCAGCGCCTGCCGGGACAGGGGGATGCTGTGGACGCGGCGCATCTTGGTCTTGTGCTTTGGGATCGTCCAAAGCGCCTTGTGGAAATCGAAGTCGGCCCATTCGGCATAGCGAAGCTCGCCCGGGCGCACGAACACATGGGGCAGGAGCCGCAGCGCGGCCTTGGTGTTGGGATGCCCCTCGAACGCCTCTATCGCGCGGAGCAGGCCGCCCGCTGCATTGGCGTTCGTGATCGCTGCACGGTGGACGGGCTGGGGTGCAATGAGAGCGCCACGCAAGTCGGCGGCAACGTCGCGCTCTGCGCGGGCCGTGGCGATGGCATAGCGGAATATCTGGCTGCATGTGCTGCGCAGCCGCTTGGCAGTCTCGTAGCGGCCCTTGCTCTCCATCTTACGGAGCATCACCAATAGCTCCTGCGCGGAGATAGAGGCGATCGGGCGCTTGCCGATGGACTCGTTGATGAAGTCCAGCAGCCAGCGCAGTTTCTTCATGGTGACGGCGGAACGGCCTTCGCACTCGACCTTGACCAGCCATTCGTCGGCAACCGCCTTGAAGCTGTTGGATGCAGCCACAGCCGCCGCGATGCGCTCAAGCTTGATCTGCTCGGCAGGATCGCAGCCGCGCGCAAGAATCTTGCGGGCCGCGTCGCGCTGCTCGCGGGCTTCGGCAAGGCCGGTGTCGGGATAGACGCCGAACGCCAGCGTCTTTTGCTTGCCAAGGTGGCGGTAGTTCATCCGCCAGTAGCGGCCGCCATTGGGGGTGACATAGAGGAACAACCCGTCGCCATCGGTGAGTTTATAGGGCTTTGCTCGGCCCTTGGCCTTGTTAATTGCAACAGCGGTAAGCGCCATGATGGTATCTCCGACAAGGGGAGGACCGCGATGCCATCAAATATACCATCAAGAAGGTGGTATCCGGTGGCACGAAGCCGCTCCATATGGGATACCTATACCACAAAAAACCGCAGAAATCAGCCAGTTATGGCACTTTCTGACACTCTCTGGGAAAGAGAGTTGGTGACCCCTACGGGACTCGAACCCGTGTTTTCGCCGTGAAAGGGCGACGTCCTAGACCGCTAGACGAAGGGGCCGTCTGATCGGTGAAGCGGCGCATTAGACGCGCATATCGGTGCGGTCAAGGCCTCTGTCCCGACTCTTTTCGATCGGGACGGAAATGACAAACCGCCTGCAGCTTGTTGCCTTCCGGGTCGCGAACATAGGCGCCGTAATAGTCCGGATGATAATGCGGCCGCAGGCCCGGCGCGCCTTCGTCGCTCCCGCCATGGGAAAGCGCCGCTGCGTGAAAGGCGTCAACCGTTTCCCGGTCGGCGGCAACGAACGCGATATGTGTTCCATTGCCCGTCGTAACGGGGTTACCGTCGAAGGCGGGGCCGATGAACAGCTTTGCGCCGGTGGGTGCGCCATAGCCCTTGCCGCGTTCGTACCGGATCAGTTCGGCGTGCCCGAACACCGCCATGACGGCATCGTAAAAAGGCTCCGCGCGGGCGAAATCGTCGATGCCGATCGTGACATGGCTGAACATGGCCTTCTCCTCAATCCGCCCACGCCGCATCCTCGAGGTGGAGCTCGGCGGCGGGACGGCTGCCCCAGTCGTCGCGTTTCGCGCGCCCCGCGAGCCACAGTTTGCGACCGCGTGCATGGAGCAGCGTCTGCCCCAGTTCGGTCGCGGCGCTGCGAAAAGCAACCGCCTTGAACCGGGCGCCGTCGTCGCCCGACACGATCAGGCGGACATGGTCGGTACCGACGACCCCCGATTCGACGATTCGCACCGGCCCCGTCGCGACGCGCGGCGCGGGCCAGCCGGCGCCATAGGGCCCGGCGCTCTCGATCGCATCGCACCAGAGCGGCGAAATCCCGCGCGGCGCGAGCACCGCGTCGATCAGCAGCGATTTGTCGCCGCTCGCGCGCTCGACGTCGGCGGCGAGGCGATCGTTGAGGAAAGCGCCGAGCGCGTCGACCTTGTCGGCGGCGACGGTCAGCCCGGCCGCCATCGCATGACCACCGCCCGCGACGAGCAGGCCGGTTTCCTTCGCGGCGAGGATCGCGGCGCCGAGGTCGACGCCCGAAATCGAGCGGCCCGATCCCTTGCCGACCCCGTCCTCGTCGACCGCGATGACGATCGCGGGGCGGTGCAGCCTTTCTTTCAGGCGGCCGGCGACGATGCCGATCACCCCGGGGTGCCACCCCTGTCCGGCGACGATAGCGACCGGAGCATTGCCGCACGCCGCGCTCGCATCGATCGCCTGTTCGAGCACCGCAGCCTCGATCGCGCGCCGTTCCTCGTTGAGCCGGTTGAGTTCGAGCGCGATGTCGGCGGCTTCCTGCGGGTCCGACGTTGTGAGCAGCCGGACGCCAAGGTCCGATTTGCCGACGCGCCCGCCGGCGTTGATCCGCGGCCCGAGCGCGAAGCCCATATCGCTCGCGCTCGGCGGTTTGGTGAGGCGTGCGGCGTCCATCAGCGCCGCAAGCCCGGTATTGCCGCGCCGCGCCATCACCTTCAGCCCCTGCGTCACGAGCGCGCGGTTGAAGCCGGTGAGCCGCGCGACGTCGGCGACCGTGCCGAGCGCGACGAGGTCGAGCAGGTCGATCAGCGCGGGCTCGTCGCGGCCCGCGAAGAAACCGCGCGTGCGCAGCGTACGGAGCAGCGCCGCGCCGAGCAGGAAAGCCACCCCGACCGCCGCCAGATTGCCGTGGATCGCGGCGTCGGGCTCCTCGTCAAGCCGGTTCGGGTTCACCAATGCGAACGCCTCGGGCAGGGTGGTCGCGCACTGGTGGTGGTCGACGACGATCACCTCGACCCCCGCCGCCTTGGCTTCCGAAATCGCGTCGAACGCCTGCGCGCCGCAATCGACGGTGACGACGAGCCTTGATCCGGCTTCGCCGATCCGGACCAGCGCCGCGCCCGAGGGGCCATAGCCCTCCATCAACCGGTCGGGGATATAGGCGCCGGCGGGCAGGCCCAGCCCGCGCAGCAGCCGCACGAGCAACGCCGCGGAAGTCGCGCCGTCGACGTCATAATCGCCGAAAATCGTGACCGCTTCGCCCTTTTCGACCGCGTCGGCGAGCCGCGCGGCGGCGGCATCCATGTCGCGGAACAACGACGGGTCGGGCATGAAGCCGCGCAACGTCGGCGTGCGCTGGCGGTCGAGGTCGTCGCGCGTCACGCCGCGTGCGAGCAGCAATTGCGTGACGAGGTCGTCGGGCGCGAGATTCTCGGCGCCCATGTCGGCGCTCGCGCGGCGCCAGTGCCACGGCTGGCCCATGATCGACCGCGTGATGCCGAGCGCCGCATCGCTCATGAGCGGGCTCGCGCGGCAAGGATTCGGGTGCGCAGGTCGTTCGCGGCGGCGAGCGGGATCGCGGGAATCTCGTGCGTCACGAGCGAACTGCCGCCGGGAACGCCGAATACCAGCGTCGCGAGGCCGAGCGGACGGAGGATGAAATCGCTCTTGAGGTCGACGCTCTGCACCGACGCGTGCGGCAGCAAGGTCAGCTTGGGCTTCCACACACCGCGGCGGATCGCAACCTGTTCGCCGAGATCCGTCCAGCGGTGGAAGCGTGCGCCGATAAGCGATCCGGCGCCGATCAGCAATCCGGCGAGCGGGCCGAGCCAGCCGAGCGGCTGCCCCAGCGAAACCGCGACGAGGCCGCCAACGGTCGCGCAGACCGCGCCGATCATTCCGCCGAGCGCAACGATGCGGTGGCTATGCTGCCAGGGCTGGCCGGCATCGGGACGCACGATCGCGACCTCGGCGAGCACCGGGTCGATCGCGTCCAGCTTCGCAAAGGGCACGACCTGATGATCGCGCTCCTTCTCGCCGTCGCTCGCGAGACTCTGGAGGCGCAGTTCGTGCCAGCCGAAACGCTGGCGGAACCAGCCGGTGACGAGAATCGCCGCCTGTACGCGGCGGACCGGCACCGCGACGTCGGTGCGCGTGGTCAGGCCGCGGGTGCGGCGCAGTGCACGCGGCTCGCGCGTCAGGCGGAAATCCCAGTTGGCGAAAAACATCGTCGCGATCCCGCTCGCGAAACCGATCAGCAGCAACGACAGCGCCGCGCCGACGCCGGCGATCCAGCGATGCGCAAGCAACCACTGGTCGAGCCCGTAGTCCTCGGCGATGTCGATCCAGTCCATCGGGTTGAAGACGTTGAAATCGAACGGCAGCAGGCCGTCGAAAAACTGCATGCCCGCGCCAACCACGGCGAGCGCGGCGAGCGAGAAATTGAACAGCCCCGCGACGAACAGCTGGCGCGGCCCCATCGCGAAGAGCAACCGGTCTTCGGCGGCGGGCGCGGCTTCGGCGGGATCGGCAGTGACGGGCGCCGCCGCCTCGCCGCTGCGATGCGCGCGAATCGTCGTGCGTAGCGCCTGCGCGGCATCGAGTCCGATCGCATCGAGGCTCGCGTCATTCTCCTTGCCGCCCGCGCCGGTTTCGAACCCGACCCGGGCGATGCCGAGCGCGCGCGCGACGAGCCCCTGTTCGATGCTGACATCCTGGATGCGGTCGAACGGGATGGTCCGGTGCTGGCGCGACAGGACGCCGCTTTCGATCACCACCTCGTCGTCGCCGACGACAAAGCGGAAGCGCAGCCACTGGAACCAGGCGGCGAGCAGCGACAAGAGCAGAAAGGCGAGGATCGCCGGAACGATATAGACCCAGTTGCCGGTAAAGCCGAGCGCGGCGACCGCGGGCAGGAAGTTGAGCGAGCGTGGTCCGAGCTTGACGATGGCGAGCGCCAGCGTCGCGGGGTGCAGCCGCTGCCAGTTCGGTTCATCGGCAACCCCGGGAATGACGGCGGCGGCTTCGCTCATGCGAAATCGGTCTGGATATGCCGGCGGATCGTCTCGCGCATCGCGGCGGCAAGGTCGGCGTGGAGCCCGGGCAGCGTCACCGTGCTGTTATGCGTGCCCGACGTGTGGACGATCAGGTGCGACAGGCCGAACCAGCGTTCGACCGGCCCCTGCCCGACATCGATATGCTGGACGCGCACGAATGGGACGATCGTGTCGGTGCGGAACAGCCAGCCGCGCGCGACGCGGAGCTGGCCCTCGCCGATCTTGTAGCCCCAGCGCTGGACGCGTCGTGCCGGAAAGCTGACGATCATCAGCACCGCGACCAGCCACGCAAGCGCGGTGATCAGCCCGTAGGGTCCTTCGATATGACGGATCAGCAGCCAGTCGAACACGCTCGCGCCGATCGCCAGCGGGATCAGGTTGAGCGCGGTCGCGACGCGGAGCACCTGTGCATAGGCAGGATCGACCGGGTCGAGCCCTTCGGCGGCGTTGAGCGCGTGCGCGTCGAAAGGGTCGGTCGGATGCGCGGGCGTGTCGGTCATATTCCTCCGTTAGCTGTTTAATCCCCTACGGGACAACCACATTGAAACGCGGGTCGGCGGGCGGGTGGAGCGCGAACCATGACAGGAACGCCATGCGGTCGCCGTCGATCCGGATCGCGCCCGACTGGAGAAGCGCCGGAAACTGCGCCTGCCCCAGCATCACATCGTCGAGTGTCGCGCGGTTCATCGTGATCGTTGCGGTCGGCGCGGCGTCGGTCACGCCGTAACGCGGCACTTCGACCCCGCCGCCGACGACGATCGCGACGGCTTCCTTGCTGTCGGGCAGGACGAACTGGAAGGTGCCTTTCAGTGCCGCTCCCTTCGCCGCGTCGAAGCGCGTCGCGAGCGCGTCGAAAAAGACCGCGGTCGGGATCGCGCTGACGAACGAGCGGCTCTGCCCGTTGCCCGACAGGCTTTCGACCGCGGTGCCGCGAAGGGTCGCCGCGGCGGCGAGATAATAATTGCGCCACGCGCCCGACTCGGCCTGATACCCCATCTGGTCATACGCCGAAGCGAGCGCGGCGCGCGCCTCGCTGTTGTCGGGCTGGGCAAAGACGAGCTTGTTCAAAAGCTCGGCCGCCCAGCGATAGTCGCCCGCCGCAGTCGCCGCCCTGCCCGCTGCGAGCAGCTTGTCGGCCCCGCCCGCGAGCGCGACATATTTGGGGGCGCTCGCCTCGGGCGGCAGCGGGTTGAAGTTGGCGGGGTTGCCGTCCCACCAGCCGAAATAACGCTGATAGGTCGCCTTCATGTCGTGGTTGACCGTGCCATAATAGCCGCGCGCGCCGAAGTCGGCCGCCTGTCCCGGCGCCTCGGGCGTGACATCGGCGAGTTCGTGCAGCGTCGCACCCCGGTTCGCGAGGAACAGCGTCCGGTCGTGGACGTAACGGTAGATATCGCGCTGGCTTGTCAGCAGGTCGCTTACCTCGCCCGCGCCCCAGGTCGGCCAGTGATGCGACGCCAGCGCGACCTCGGCCTTGCCGCCCCAGCGCACGAGCGCGGCGTCGATCACCTTCGACCAGTGCAGCGCATCGCGCACTTGCGCCCCGCGCAACGTCAGCACGTTGTGCAGCGTGTGGGTGACGACCTCGGTCGTATGGAGCGCCTTGTAGGCGGGGATATAGAAGACGAATTCCGACGGCGCCTCGGTCCCGCCGGCGTCGAGGAAGTCGAACGTCAGCCCGTCGATCGTCAGCGAGCCGCCCGTCGCGGCGACGGTCTCGGTCGGCTCCATATAGCCGATCGTCCCCGACGACAGCTTGGGCCCGAGCCCGGTATCAACCTGCCCGGCGGGTCCGGGAGGCAGGATCGATCCGAACATGTACAGCGCGCGCCGCCCCATCGCGGTGCCCGCAAGGACATTTTCGGAGGTCGCTTCCTCCGAAAAACCGTGCGGCGCAATGATGCGGATTTTGTCGCGCCTGACCTGTTCGGGAGTGACAATTCCGCCGACTCCGCCGAAATGATCGCTGTGGCTGTGGCTGAAGATCACCGCCCTGATCGGCAGCTTGCCGCTTTTCGCTTCGACCGTGTCGGCAAACAATTTCCACCCCGCCGCCGCGGCCTCCTCCGACAATAACGGGTCGACGACGATCCACCCGCTCTTGCCGCGAATAATCGTCATCACCGAAATATCGTAGCCGCGCAGTTGCCAGATCTTGCCGGGGACGACCTCGAACAACCCGTGCACCGCATTCAGCCGCGCCTGCCGCCACAGCGACGGGTTGACCGTATCGGGGGCGTCCTTCGCGTCGAGGAAGGCATAAGGCCGGCGGTCCCATACGGTCTTTCCGTCCTTCGACAGGATCACCCCGCCCGGAATCTCGGCAAGCTTGCCGCGCATCACATTGGCCTCGTCGCGCGGATCATCGAGCGGCAGGCGCCCGGCGATTTCGGCCTGCGCAGCGCGCGTCGCCTCGCTCGCGGCGTCCTGCGCGGCGGCGGCGAAGGGCAAGGCCCCGGCAAGCAGCAAAGCGGTCAGTCGGCGCATGTCATATCTCCCCCATTTGTCGGGGCAGCTTGCGCCGCGTGCCGGTGCTTGGCAAGCATCGGTCCATGACCGGCGCGCCGCATCTCCTGATCATTTGGCACAGCCGTACCGGCGGCAGCGAAGCGCTCGCCGCGGCCGCGGCCGAAGGGGCGGGAACGGCGGCGCGGCTCGTGGCGGCGGAGGATGCGACGCCCGAACTGCTCATGGCTGCGGGCGGCTATCTTTTCATCGGCCCCGAAAATCTCGCCGCGCTCTCGGGCGCGATGAAGGAGATGTTCGACCGCGCCTATTATCCCTGCCTCGGCCGGCTGGAGGGGCGGCCCTATGCGACGATCATCTGCGCGGGATCCGATGGCGAAAACGCCCAGCGCCAGCTCGACCGCATCGCGACCGGATGGCGGCTGAAGCGCGTGGCCGAACCGATGATCGTGAACACCGCGGCGCAGACCCCCGAGGCGATCCTTGCACCCAAAACGATCCCCGACGCCCGCCTCGCCGAAGCGCACGACCTCGGCGCCGCGCTTGCGGCCGGGATCGCCGACGGGATTTTTTGAAGAAAGCGCCATTCACGATCCAGCCTGTATTATCTGTATAATACAGGCTGGATCGTGAATGGGTCAAG
>NZ_DASWTD010000149.1:0-9560 GCF_036402335.1 Sphingopyxis sp.
GCCGTTCGGGCGCCCCTTCGCGTCCGCGCTTGGCAAAGAGCGACAGTTGGTCGCCTTCGCCGGTCATGTGCGCCATCACCAGCGCCGGCCCGCGTTCGGTCGGGAACAGCTGCACGTCGGTGACCTTCCAGTCGGCCGGGACTTGCGGGACCGAAATTCTGGTCGCGCGCCGGATTTCGCGCGCATCGAACTTTGGCGCCTCGAGTTGGGAGGCCATGTCGGCGCGCATGCCCGCCACCACATGCGACGTCAGCGCATCCTCGACGTAACCGGGCGGCCCCTGGAATATCACCAGCAGCGCCGCCGCGATCCCGGTTGCCGATAATCCCGCCGCCGGCGCCCAACGCCGCCAGCGCGAGCCCGCTGCGGACGAACCACCCCGCATGGCTTCGCGCAATCCGGGCGATAGCGGATCGCTGTCATGCGCGAGCAGTTGCAGCGCACTCCGCGTGCCCAGATCGCCCAACACGCGCGCGGCGAGATCGGGATGCTGGCGCAGATAATCCTCGACGGCAAAGCGTCCCTCGGTATCGAGCTGCCCGTCGACATAGGCGTCGATTTCCTGATCACTCGGTGTGGCTGCCATCCCGTCCTCCCACGATACGCAGCGCCGGTTCGGCTTGCTGCTCGTCCTGTTGCCTCAATGCCGCGCGCGCCCGCGCTATTCGCGACATGATCGTTCCCACCGGCACGCCGAGCACGTCGGCGCACTCCTGATAACTCAAACCCTCGATTGCCGTCAGGTGAAGCACGGCGCGGTGATATTCGGGCAGCGCGGCGAAGCTTCGCGCAATCTCGCCGAGCCGCGCATGATGCTCCTGCGAAGCATCGGAATGCGCGACCTGCGTCTCGGCGAAGCGGTCGTTGCGACGCGCCTCCGCTGCCGCGCGCCGCGTTCCCGAAATAAAGACATTGTGAACGATAGCGAGCAGCCAGCGCCGACGGTCGCGACCCTCCTGATAGGTGGCCTGACGCTCGATCGCGCGAACGAGTGCGTCCTGCACCACATCGTCGGCGTCATCGCGATCGCGTGCCAGCGACCGCGCATAGCGGCGCATCGCCACTACATCGTCGGCAAGGCCGCCGGTTTTTCTCCAACGGATCTTCATGCCGCGCATTGTCGGTCGAGCGCCGCATAAGGCAAGGCCGCATCTCGCCCCGCCAGCCGCTCATAAATGCGCACCACGTCGGTCAGTACCGCATGCCAGCGATAGTGGTCCGCGGTCTCGGCCGCGGCTTTTCCAAGCAGGTGGCGACGCACGGGCTGTTCGATCAACGACGCGACGGCGGCGGCATAGGCGCCGGGATCGAGCGGCGACACGAGCAGTCCCGTGCGGCCATGCTCGATGAGGGCCGAGGCGCTGTCGACATTGGCCGACACGACCGCGAGTCCCGACGCCATCGCCTCCAGATTGACGTTTCCGAACGCCTCGGTGATGCTGGGATTGATCAGGATATCAGCGCTTGCGATGGCTTCGCCGAGTGCCGCGCCGTCGAGGAAGCCGAGGAAAGTCACGTTGGGAAGCCGCCGCGCGAGCCAGTCGCGTGCCGGCCCCTCGCCGATCACGATCGGGCGAACCATGTGGCCGCGCTCGCGCAACCGTGCGATCGTCTCGGCAAAGACGCCAAGCCCCTTTTCGAGGACGAGGCGGCCGAAGAATAGCGGAACCAAATCCCCCGTCGCATAGCCCATACGCTGCCGGAAAGCCTGGCTGCGCCGTGCCGGGCCGAACATCGTGCGGTCCACCCCGCGCGACCATATCGACACATTCTCGGCGCCGAATTGCGCCGCCAGTTCGTCGCGGATCAGCGGCGTCGGCGCCAGAATATGATCGGCATCACCGTAAAAGCGCGCAAGATAGCGATCGACGGGGCCGCGCAACAGGCCGAGGCGATAATAGTCGAGATAGGTCTCGAAACGCGTGTGCAGGCTCGCCACCACGGGAATAGCGGCTGCGCGCGCGTAGTTCTGCGCCTGCCGACCAAGGATATCGGGTGCCGACAGATGGATGACGTCTGGGGCGAACGCTTGCAGATTCCCGAGTGCAGCGCGGGTGAGGCCGAGCGCAAGACGGTATTCGGGGCGGCCGGGAATGCACGCGGACCGCACCGGGACGATATCGCCAACCGATGCGAACGCCTTTTGCGGCGCGACCGGCGAGTAGATACGCACCTCTGCACCTGCCTGATCGAGCAGGAAAGCAACCAACCGGTTCAGCGCGCGGTTGGCGCCATCGCGCACACAGTCGTAATTTCCCGAAAACAGGGCGACGCGCAGCGGCTCGGTCTGCGGCCGACACAGGGAGGCCAAAGGAGGAAGGGTGGAGAAAGCCTTGGTCATGCAGCGCATACGCGTGCCGCATTGAACTTATTCCCTCCGCTGCGGGATAGCGCAGCATCTGCGACCGCTTGTGCTGCGGCGCTGTTGCCGTTGACCGCTGCGATCGAAGCGCTGAGCGAACCGTCACGATCTCTATATCAACCCGGCACCGCTGATCGTCGGTCGCCAGGATAAAGCGAGGAATTACCTTCAGGCTGCGTTCTTCGCCAAGGGCTCGACATAGCGGGACGCGGGCCGGATCAGCCTGCCGGTCAGCGCCTGTTCGCGGGCATGCGCCAGCCAGCCCGCGACGCGGCCCATGGCAAAAACAGCAGTGAACACCTCCCTCGGGAAACCCGCCGCCTCGAGCAGCAATGCCGTATAGAATTCGACATTGGTTTCGAGCACACGGCCAGGTTTGCGGCGATGAAGCGCTTCGAGCGCAGCCTGTTCGACGCTCTCGGCGAAGCGCAGCCTTGCATCGACACCCCCGAACGACCGAAGCGCGGCCTTGAGCGCGTCGGCGCGCGGATCGCGCGTGCGATAGATGCGATGGCCAAAGCCCATCAACCGCTCGCCGTCGTCGAGCGCGCGTTCGATCCAGAGCGCGCTGTCGCCCTCCTCCGCGATGGCGTCGAGCATGTCGATGACCGGACCGGGTGCTCCGCCATGCAGCGGGCCCTTGAGTGCACCGAGCCCTGCAAGAACCGAGGAGGTCAGCCCCGCCTGGGTGGAAGCGACCACGCGCGCGGCGAAGGTCGAGGCGTTGAGGCCATGGTCGCTCACGGTAACGAGATAGGTGTCGAGTGCTTTTGCGCCGCCCGATCGGCCCGACATGCGGATCACGTCGTCGGCGTGGCCCGAACCGGTCGCAGGCGCGATGGGTTCACCGCCCTGCTGAAGCCGGATCAGGGCGGGAAGAAGCACCGCCGGGGCCGCGAGCAGGCGCAGCGCGTCGGGCAGCGCCGTGCCGTCGGGCAGCATCGCCATCGCGGCGCGCATGCCATCATAGGCGGGCAGTTTCGACATTGGCGCGAGCAGCTTCAGCGTCCTTTCGAACACATCGACGCGCGCTGCACCCAACTTTGCGGCGAATTCGGCGGCGTCGGGCAAATCGTCGAAGAAGCCGGTGAACAGGAGATGCGCGGTCTGTTCGAACGTCCAGCGCCCCGCCAACGCCGAAAGCGGATGTCCGCGGATGATCAGTTCTCCTTCGGCCCCGCGCACATCCGACAGGATCGTTTCGGCCGCCACGACATCCTCAAGACCATTGTTCATGTCACTCGCTCCTTGACTGGCGAAGAGCGAGATGATCCCTTCGACATCCCGAATCAATCTTGATCAAGTGAATCAATCATGCGTGAATGGATGACCCGCGAAGAGGTCCTGGCGAAGCTCGGCGTCCGGTCCCAGACACTCTATGCCTATGTCAGCCGGGGTCGGATCGAGAGGCGAGCCGATCCCGCTGATCCGCGGTGCAGCCTCTATCGCGGCGACGATATTCTCGCATTGGCCGACCGGCGCGCCCGCGGGCGCCGCCAGACATCGGTCGCGGCGAGTACGCTGGCATGGGGCGAACCCGTGATCCCCACTGCCATTGCGACGGTCAGCCACGGCGAATTAATCTATCGCGGCCAACCCGCGACCGCCCTCGCCGCGCGCATGCGGCTGGAGGAGGTCGCGGCGTTGCTGTGGGAGCAGCCGGATGCTGTCGTCTTTCCGGAGGTCCCCAGCGGCGGCGATCCGTTTCGCGCACTCGCGGCGCTCGCCGGAACCGCGCGCTCGCTCCTTGGCAGGCCGGCCGCGAAGCTGGTGAACGAAGGCGCGATATGTGTTGCGACCATGGCATCGGCGTTCGGCGCCGCCGGGACAGGCTCGATCCATAAGCGGCTTTCCGCGGCGTGGAACCTCGACACCGCAGGTGAGGAGCTGATCCGGCAGACGCTGATCCTGCTCGCCGATCATGAGCTCAACCCGTCGACGTTCGCGGTGCGCGTCGCGGCTTCGACGGGCGCCGGAATGCCCGCCTGCGTCCTTGCCGGGCTGGCGACCCTGTCGGGGCCGAAACATGGCGGCGCCGGCGCGGCGCTGGAATCATTCCTCGCCGAGGCGATCAATATGGGTGCCGATGCCGCGATCGAACGCTGGCTTGCGACCGGACGCGGACTGCCCGGATTTGGCCACCCCCTCTATCCCTACGGCGACCCGCGAGCGCGCGCCTTGCTGGCGCATATCGAGCCGGACGACGAGCTTGTCACGCTGCGGGACGCGGTCGGGGATATGCTTGAACTGCCGCCCAACATCGATTTCGCGCTGCTTGCGATCGCGCGGCGGCACAGCTTGCCACCGCGATCAGGTTTCGGCCTGTTTGCCATCGCCCGAACGGTCGGCTGGGTGGCGCATGTCATGGAGCAGGCCTCGGCCGGTACGATCATCCGGCCCCGCGCGCGATATACGGGCACGAACTGAGAGACTTGTCGAACTAATGATCGAATAGCGGGCCGGAGGCCTGGAGATGAATTATTGCATAGTTTGCAATGACACTTCCCTTAGTCGCCCAAATCTTGCACGGTCGGCGACCGGAACCGCTTGAGCCCGCGATCAAGGAGGATCAGTTCCGCGTTCATCAGCCAACCGGCCGGTGGTCGCAGGAAATCGATCTATTAGGAAAAGAATTGAATAAGATTTCCAAAGCACATAGTATACACAAGAAGAGATCGGTCCGACAGCCCAAGCAGGATCGAGCTATTTATACACGCCAACATCTTTTGAATGTCGCCGGGCATCTTCTTTCAGAAGTTGGCCTGGAAGATATTTCTACAAACATGATATGCGCGAGAGCCGAGGTAAGCCCGCCCACGCTCTATAGATATTTCAATGACAAGCATGCCGTAATCGAGGCCCTGGCCATGCGCCTGATGGAAAAGCAGAATGAACTGCTCTTCGGGTGGCTCGATAAATATGCCTCGCAAGGTATCGAGTGCCTCCTGGACAATCTCGAAGAAATTCTTCGTGAAACGGCATATGCGACCGCGTCCGAACCAGGCGGCGCCTGGATTGCGCGTGCACTTCATGCGTCGCCTAAACTGATACATATTCGCGTAGAGTCACATCGCCTCGTGACCAATGTCCAGGCGGAAGCCTTGCGCAACTTGATGCCCGACCTGCCCGAGAAGGAACTTTGGCACCGTATCCGGCTGATGATCGAGCTCGGATATGCGGCGCTTCAAATGATAGAAGAAGAAGACCGGATATCCGGAGATGAAGTCTTCGCGAAGACCGCCCGGATTCTGAGATTCATTCTGCTCGACGACTCTCGATGACGCGCAGTCCGGAAGGAAAGGCAAGCGTCCGGCGTTGAAGATTCAGGTTGCCGGGCGCTGCCTACCGGCGCGGCCCGGTGCGGTCGTTTCGACCGCAACGGCCCTGACAGGCGCCGGCATCCGTTGTCCCATGGCAGGATCGTCGCGCAATGGTTCATCGGCGTGAATTCGGGTTGCCCAGCGCGCGAAGATGGCCTCGCTCGTATCGCGCGAACCGTCATGGCTCCAGCCGGGCGGGGCCACCAGATAGGCAATCTTGTTTTTCAGCCCCGGCGCGTCCCATGCATCCTTGGCCATTGCGATCCATTCATGAAACGCCGCCCACAGGAGGTTGAAGCTGCCCAGATTCCGAACGATGCCGTAGCGGGGGACCTCGTCATCCAATTCGTTTGCAAAAGTCCCGAACAGCCGGTCCCATATGATGAATACCCCGGCGTAGTTCTTGTCGAGATAGCGCGGATTGGTCGCGTGATGGACACGATGGTGCGACGGCGTATTCATAATATATTCGAACCACGACGGCATGCGACGCACCGACTCGGCGTGGATCCAGAATTGATAGACCGTGTTGAGTCCACCCACGAAAACCAGCATCGCGGGCGGAAACCCCATCAGGAACAGCGGCAGGAAAAAGACAAAGCCGAGGCTGATCAACCCGGTCCAGCTCTGACGCAACGCGGTCGAAAGATTATAATGCTGGCTGCTATGGTGGATCACATGGCTCGCCCACATCCAGCGAATGCGGTGCGATGCGCGGTGGGCAAAATAAAAGGCCAGGTCATAGAGCAGGAACGCAAGCAACCAGGCCCACCAGCTATACGGAATGACGAAGGGCGTATGTTGCTGGCCCCACAGCCCGAGCGCCACGACCGCACCGCTTGTCAATGCTCCGGCCACCAAACTGCCCAGCCCGAGCGCCAGCGATGTCCATGTATCCTTGACGTTGTAGCGCGCGCGGTCTTGCAAACGGGCAAGCACCATGTCGGTCAGCACCATCCCGATGAAGACGGGAACCGCATAGGCAATAGGATCGGGCAGATCAGGCACCGCACTTCTCCTCCATTCGGCGGATTTTATCGGCCCATGACCTGCCCTGATCGCCCAGATCGAGTACGACCTCACCGAACATATTCTCGCCGGAGGACAGAATAAGCTTCTGCCGGTCCAGGCGACAGGAAACAGGCGGTCCGATCAGACGCGCCACGAAATGATTACCATGCCGCCGGATTATCATCAGGCGGTCATCCTGCCCAAGCAACAGCGCAGCGATACCATCTTGCGAGATCGCAATATCGACCGGCTGAAATCCGAAATGCGCCTCGTGAGCGAGACGGCGCGCATGCTCCGGGTCCGCGATATGCGGTTCGATGCCAAGTCCGAGCCAGCGTGCGGTCAGCGTCATCACGACGATGGCGACCAGCGCCCCGGAAAGCAGCATCCAGTTCACGGCCTGGCCCTGCCTCCGCTACGGCCCAGTCCCCGGACGGTCACGCCGGCCCCACCGGCACGGCATTTTCCCTTCGCCAGTACAGATACATCATGACCGCCGTGACGCCCGCCAATATGTGCCACAGCAGGCCATGCGGCTGGAACCAGCTGAAGGGATTGCACAATGGTCCGCCGGTTTGCGACAGCGTCCAGAATATCGTCGCAAGCGCGATCGCAACGATTCCTGCGATCCAGTAGCGCCGCGCGCGGCGATCGACGAGGAAACCCGCAAAACCGAATTCGAGCATGAAATAGACCATAACGGTTATGACGATCAGGATGACCGAATCCACGCCGGCAGCAGCCACGGTGGCAAATGCTGCGCAGGTCAGCGGATAGCCGATCCAGAAAATCCTGCGGCGGGTTGCATTGCCGGCATCGATGCGTGCCAGCCCCCGGTCGAGGGTGTAGAAGATCAGGTAGACCGTAAAGGTATACATGGACAGGCCGTCGATCCACGAGACGTCACGCGCAATCGAACCATGCATCCACATGCTCCCGAGGCCCAGGAACAATACGACAAAAACATAGAGATCGGCGATCGGGTTCGCCGAGGATATGACATTGGGCGCGACCGGCCCGCGGCGGTCCCGGGCCATCTGCCAGGCGACGAACAGGCTGGTACCGATCGCATAGAGGTTGGACCAGCTATTGACCGGCTGACGTACTCCCTTCGCTCCCGCGAGAACGTCGGCAAGGTTGAAATGCTCGCAGTAGCAGCCATGGGAGACGCACCGATCGGGCGTCGTCGGCCAGCCGATTCCATATGCGAAAAACAGGAATGCCCCCAACACGACGATCAGGCTCAGCCCCCAGACCATCAGGCTGCGCGGGATCGCGTTCCCGGTCATGGCACGATCCGGCCCCGGTTGACTTTGGGGGTCGACCTGGCGGGTCAAACGGGGCTCACGAACAACGGCATCCCGCCCCTCGGCCGCAAGGTCACGCTGCCCACGGGATCGGGTGTAAAGCCTGCAGGCAGGGCGAAGCGCCGCGCGCTCAGCCACTGCGCCATAATGAGCAGCGCTTCCATCGTCGCGAAGCGCGCGCCGACGCATACGCGCGGCCCGCCTCCGAAGGGAAGATATTGAAACCGGTGCAACCCCGCGCGATGCTCGGGCGCGAAGCGGCGATGGTCAAAGCGATCGGGATCGTCCCATAGTGCGCGATGCCGGTGAATGATCCATGGCCAGATCGAAACGAGGTCGCCCTTGGCGATCGGCGTCCCCGCGAGTTCGTCGGGCGCCTCGGCTTCGCGATCGAACCGCGGCGCCGGCGGATAGAGCCGCATCGTTTCTTCGAAAATCTGCTTCAGCAGTGTCAGCCGCTCAAATCGTTCGGCGGCCGGATACGCCATCGCCGCCACCGCCTCGTCCCGCGCCTCTTCCTGAAGTTCGGGCTGGGCGGCGAGGCAGTACATCGTCCACGCCAAGGCGTTTGCGGTGGTCTCGTGCCCTGCGACATAGAAAGTGATCGCATTGTCAGCCGCAAGGGTCGCGGCCTGTTCGGGAGCATATTGTTCGCCCAGCGCCCGGATCAGGCCACCGAAAAAATCATCGCCGCCACCGTCGGGGCCGCGGTCGCGGACGACCTCGGTCAGCGTTTTCCGCAGCCAGTCGCGCGACCTGCGCGCGCGCCGCATGGTCGCGCTCGGATCCCAATCCTGCAAGCCGAGCAGCGTCATGAAACGCGCCTGCCCGGCCGCCGCCAGCATCTGGCCGATATAGTACGCCGCCTGGGGGTCGACCAGCCTGGAGTCCCCCGCGAACAGGCTGTGGGCGATGATCGCCATCGTCGCGTCGGTCGCCTCGGCGGCAATGTCGATGCGTGCATTCCCCTTTGGCCATTTTGCCATATTGTCGATCGTGCAACGCACCATCGTCTCGGCCATATTGGCGACCGCGGCAGGCGCGAAGGTCGGCGCAACGATCCGCCGCTGCGTTCGCCAATCTTCTCCCTCGGCGCTGAGCAACCCGTTGCCGACCAGCGGCGAAAGCAGGCGCTGCGCCAGCCGCGGGCGCAGATAATTGGCTTTATTGGTCAGCAATACCCGTTCCACCGCAGGCGGATTCATCAAGATATGCACCTTGATACCCAGAATCCTGCGCGTGCGAATTGCGACGTCGAAAGCGGGCTCGGCAATGCCATAGACCGTATTGCGCAGCCGTTCGCCGTAAAAACCGCGCCATGCGGGCATCCAGTCCGCCGACCGGGGTGGCTGAACGGGGATGAAAGGCGATAAGCTAGCCATGACTATTTCTTATAGCAGATTTGCTGTATTGAAAAGAGGAGTTGAGCCACCCCGCGACCGAATCGACCTCTCTCGTGCCGCCGGATGCTTCCGGCCTTTCGAAGAGACATGTATGCGGAAGCGAAAATGTGGAGACGGTATAGTGGAAGATGGTTTCACATGGCGTTCCCGCCGTGCG